>NZ_JAVROT010000204.1:0-5839 GCF_032162605.1 Mycobacterium sp.
GTCAGGTAGTCATGCACGATCGTGCCCTTGAACGGGCCCTTCGCCGCCCGCTCGGGGTCGATGTGGATCCATTGACGGTCGCCGGTCGCGTCGGCGAACAGGTCGACCTGTTGCTGCGTGACCTTCATCCACTCGGTTGTGCCGAGAGTTTGTCCGACCAGTCCGAGTAGGTCGGCTGGTTGATCGAGAATAGTTGTCATAGAAGGCCTTTCGCGACGGCGATGGTGCTAGTGCTCCAGCACGTAGCTACCCGGAGCGGGCTCTAGCGGCGCCATCCCTGCGCCGCCGAGGACGTCCGGGGCAGGTTGCTTCTTGCCGCTGCGTTCGCCGAGCCAGGCGACGAAGTCAGGCCACCAGGAATCGGTGTGCTGGTCGGCCGACTCCAGCCAGAACGCGGGATCGGGCTCGTCCACGTCGGCGACGCGATAGCTCGACCTCGGATTCCCAGGCGGGTTGACTAGCGAAGCGATGTGGCCGCTCGAGGACAGCACGAAACGGACGTTCTTGACGCCGAGCGTCCTGGCGCTTCGATAGCAGGCCTGCCACGGCGAGATGTGGTCGGCGACCCCGGCGATCACGTAGGCATCGGTGGTCAGTTGGTTGAGGTCGACCGGCGTGCCCAACATGCTGACGGCTCCTGGCGTGACGAGGGAGTTGTGAAGTCCCATCGTGATCATGTCGCGGTGCAGCGCGGCCGCCATCCGCGTGGTGTCGGCGTTCCAGAAGAGCACGTCGAACGCCGTCGGGGACTTGCCTTCGATGTAGTTGTTGACCCAGTAGCGCCACACGAGGTCGGTCGGCCGCAGCCATGCGAACACCTCCGCTAGCGATCGGCCATCCAGGTAGCCCTGTCGAGCGGACAACGCGATCGCGATGTTGGCGGCCTCTTCGTCGATGGCGGCCGAAGCGAAGCCCGCCTTCCGCTGATCGAGCACCGTGACCATCAGCGTCAACCCGGCAAGCCGATGGCCCTCGCCGATGGCATTGAGATGCGCCGCGGTCATCGAGGCAAGGATCCCGCCCGAACAAGAGGCCTGGAGATGGGTGCGATCTGTCTGGGTGATCTTCTCGACGGCCTCCAGCGCGTTCAGGATCGCTTGGCCGTACGTGTCGAATCCCCAATTCCTGTCCTCTGCAGTGGGGTTTCGCCATGAGATGGCGAACACCTGCACGCCCTGCCGAACGAAGTACTCGATCATGCTCCGGCCAGGAGCGATGTCCATGATGTAGAACTTGTTGATCACGGGCGGCACCATCAGCAGGGGCACCGCATACACCTCGTCCGTCTGTGGCGCGTACTGGATCAGCTCGAACTCCTTGGTTCGGTAGACCACCGATCCAGGGGTGGTCGCGATCGTCTCTCCCAGCGTGAACGCATCCGGGTCGACCATCGACGGCACTCGGGGAGCCGACAGCATGTCCGAGACGAAGTGGCGCATGCCGCGGACCGCGCTCTGCCCGCCCGTGTCGATCAATGCCTTCCACCCCAGCGGGCTCAGAATGGGGTTGTTGCTTGGCGCAAGTCCCTCGGTGAGCACGTCCAATACGAACCGGATCCGCTCGGCGTCGCGCCAATCGAGGCCGGCATCCGAAAAGAGCTGGTCCACAGTGTTGGTGGCGGCAAGGTAGGCCTGCATCGTGCGCCGGAGCACCGGGTTGCCACGCCACGCGGGGTCGGCGAACCGCTTGTCTCCCTTGGCAGGAGCTAGCTCGGACTGGCCTTCGGCGATCGAGAGCAGCTCGCGGCCCAGTGTTCCGGCGCGCGACGCCAGCGTTCGTGGCCGTTTGGCGAGGTTGAGCGCGAATCTGCTCCACGCCGTGTTCGGCATCATCCTGTCCGCCACGCCGACGGCCGAGCTGGTCAACAGCAGATCCAAGGGTGCGGCCAGTTCGTCTGCGCCCTTGCTGGTCGTGGCTACCACGCTGACTATGCCTCCTCGGTTGGTGGTATTACTTTGCGACGCAACAGCTTGCCGGTCGGACCCGTGGGAAGGCTGTCCACGAACCAGATTCGCCGGGGATACTTGTACGCGGCTACCCGCCCCCTGACGAACTGTCGCAAATCTTCCGTCGCCGCTGCTATGCCTGCCTTCAGCACGACTGCCGCTCCGACTTCCTCGCCGAGAGAGTCGTGTGCGATACCGATCACCGCGACCTGGGCGACCGCCGGATGTTCGTGCAGTACTTCTTCGATTTCACGGGGGTACACGTTGTATCCACCGCGGATGATCAAGTCCTTCTTGCGGTCGACGATCCAGTAGTAACCGTCCTCGTCGACGACGGCGATGTCGCCCGTGGAGAACCAACCGTCCTTGATCGACGATTCGGTTGCCTCGGGCAGGTTCCAATATCCCTTCATGACGTTGGGACCCTTGATCTGAAGCTCTCCCGGGCTCCCCGTCGCGACTTCACTTCCGTTTTCGTTTACCAGGCGCACCTGCACGCCTTCGATCGGTGTGCCGATCGATCCCGGCCTGCGCACCGCATCGGGATGGTTGAACGTTGCGACCGGAGAGGTCTCGGACAAGCCATAGCCCTCGAGAATGACGGCATCGAACGTCTTCTCGAAATCGTTGAGGACGGCAACCGGTAGCGCAGCGCCACCGGATACGCAGGTGCGCAATGATGCCGTCGCATCGGACGAGAACTGATCGGCAACGGTGAGCAGCGCCGAGTACATGGTCGGCACGGCCTCCAGGACCGTCACGCGGTCACGGCCGATCCGCTCGATCGCCTTGGCCGGATCGAAGCGCGCCATCAACGATAGCCCCGCACCGGCGGCGATCGCGGCGTTCATCGCGCACGTCATCCCGAACACGTGGAACAGCGGCAAGCAGGCGAGCACGACGTCGTGCTCCGTCAGCTTCAGCAGGCGCCGCACGATGACGTCCCGGTTGCTCGCCAGGCTTCCGTGGGTCAGCTCGGCGCCCTTCGGCGTGCCGGTCGTTCCCGACGTGTGCAGCACGACCGCGGTATCGGACGCATCGCGCACGACCGGTTTGCCGTACTCCGGCAGATCAGCGGTCAACCAGGCCAACTCGGCGTCGTCGACGAGCCATGACTTCGCGGCGGCGCGCTGGGCGCCGTCGGTCGCCGGGCCGGCAAATGCCGGGGTTCCGATCAGCGCCTTGGCGGTGGTGTTGGACAAGTAGAAGGCAACTTCGCGGGCCTGCATCAGCGGGTTCATCGGCACTGCGATGGCGCCCATCCGCCAGATGCCGTAGTAAGCGATCGGCGCGGCCGCGATGTTCGGCAGCATCACGCCGACCCGATCTCCGACGCCGATACCTTCGCGCTCGAGCAGTGTGGCCAACCGGGCAGACGCACCCTCCAATTCCGCGTAGGTCATCGTCTGCTCGCCGGTGATTGCCGCGGTTCGATCAGGGATACGCGCGGCGCTAGCAACAAGATTGAGCGCGAGATTCGACATTGCGACTCCATCTGCCCCCGCTTCGGGGACTGTTCAATCGTCTCGATTGTGGGCCGCCCTGTCGTTGTTGCGCAGAACACCGCAGCCCCTGGGATGTTGTATCCAGAAACAATCACGCGGTTTCCGGGCGGCGCGACAATGAATTCCGCCAACGCGCGCGGCTTGCGTCACGCGAAACCGTTGATACCGGAATCACTTGGAGTGGCAATGACCGACATCGGGATTCTCCGCCTGCCACATGAGAAGTCGATGAACCTCGAACGCCAAGGAGATCTCGGCGACGTCCCGCGGCCGGGTCAGGGAACGGCCGGTTCGTTGTTCGATGCGGTGTAGCCGGTAGCGGACGGTGTTGGGATGGCAGAAGAGCAATTCGCCTGCGGTGCGCAAGGATCCGTCGTTCTCCAACCACACCCTGAACGTGTCGAACAGAATGTCCCGCTCGTCGTGGGAAAGTTCGGCGAAACAATCGATCGTGGGAGTCACGAGCTTCACCATCACCTCGGGAGCGCTGACCGCGGCCGTCGACAGAATGGAGCCGTCGAACTGCGTGACCCGCGGCGCCTGGTCCGGGCGTCCGCGCAGCGTCACGCGCGCGTAGCGCAGCGCCTGCGCGGTCTCCCGCAGGTCGTCGAACTTTGCGCTGACTCCGACAGGGCAGGTGGCCAGCCGCGACACCAGAGCCAGCACGTTGTCCAACTGCTGGGCGCTCTTCACGTGCACGATCCCGACGTGCAAGTCGGGCAGCTGTCGCCACGCGGAGAAGACGTCCATGCTGCGCATCTTCGATTCGATTCCGGGCAGAGCTTCGGTGCCGACGACACGCGATTCGGCGGCTATCACGACATATGGGCCCTTGGCGGGCAGCCGCAGATAGTCGGCGGCCTCCCACACGCTCGACTGCTCGAACAGTCGTCCGTGCAAAACCGAGTCGATGAGGACCTCGCGGTCGGATACGTCGCCAAGAAGTCGGCGGGTCTGTTCGGCTCGGTAGGCGGCCGCCATGGCAGTAGTGAAGACATCCTGGGCCGCAAGTATTTTCGCAGTCAGTACGCGCAGAGTATCGCCGCTCGCACGGGGACGGTTCGCCACCTCGCTCACGGCGGCGTCCCATATCCCGCGAAACCCGACCCGGTACGCCTCCATCACCGAGGCCAGCGGAACACCGTCGCGTGCGCGTTCTGTCCCCAAGTCGGTCGCCGCGGTCGGGTCGAACTCGGTGTCGGTGGCGATCGCGCCGAGGACCTGCCGAATGTTGGCCTCGCAGCCGTCGACAACCAGCTCGAATGGCACCGGTGCGGTGGCGTTGTACAGCCGCACTTCTCGGGCGATCGCGTGCGCAACCGCGGTCGCGAGTTCGTCGGTCCGCTCGTAAAGCGCCTTCGCGATCTCTGCGACTTGTTGCCGCGCTACGTCGCCGTCCATGCAGGAAAGGCTAGGTTCGCACAACCTCATCGCCATTGTCCTCCGACAACGAAAACCGCTGCGTTCGTTGTAGGCCCTAGATGACCGGGTTGACCGGGCTAGGCCTCGTCCGACTGGAGCACGGCCGTCCCGTACCACTGGCAAGCCAGGAGGGCGAGCTCGACGTCGAGACGGTCCAGCTCGATGGGGGTACCCCGCCTCGCGACCGCCCGGCCGATCCGGTATTTCACGGTGTTGAAATGCAGGTCCAGTTCCTCGGCCGCCTGTTTGTAGCTCGACCCGCACCGAAGGAAGACCCTGAGCGTCTCGCGCAGGCGGGCATCGCTCTCGGTGTCTGTCGACAACTCACCCAGCACGTCGGTCACCCAGACCTGGGTCGCGCCGATGTCGGCGCCGAGCAGCGCCGCCGCCGCCAAGCCGGGGTCCGAGGCGGCGACGACGGTCGGTCCGTCGGCACCCGCAGCGACCGCGACACCGCGCGCGGCCAGTGCTTCGCGGTGCGACCGGCGGAATCCGTCGACGCCGGAGGCAACCGTGCCGATTGCGACGTTCGGCGAATCGGGCCGCTTGCTCGTGAACTCACGCACCGAGTCGACGGCGTCCGGCGGTGCCGCGCGGTACGGGAGCCATCCCCATCCGCTGGTTTGGTCAGTGGCAGCGAACAGCGGATTCGAGCCGACGTCGGTGGCTTGTCCAAGCTCACGAACGAAACGCTGCAGCCGAGCGAGCTCGTCACCGCCCGCGTCCTCGTCCGAATACCACAGCACGACGGCGACATGATGCCACCGCAGCGGGTAGCGGATCGAGTCGCTGGTCGCGTCGACGTCGACCTGCTTCTTTCCTGCGACGACCTCACGGACTCGCAGTGCCCGGATGCTGTTCTGGTTCTCCAACCATCGTTCGCGCTCTTCCTCGTAGACGGCGACGACCTGTTGCGAGATCCAGTCGATGTACTCGAAGAGCGTGGTACTTATCGCCTCCAGCGCG
>NZ_JAVROT010000205.1:0-4748 GCF_032162605.1 Mycobacterium sp.
TTCATCGACACCCCCGGTCACGAGGCGTTCACCGCCATGCGTGCCCGTGGCGCGAAGGCCACCGACATCGCCATCCTGGTGGTGGCGGCCGACGACGGCGTCATGCCGCAGACGGTGGAGGCCATCAACCACGCTCAAGCGGCCGACGTGCCGATCGTCGTAGCGGTCAACAAGATCGACAAGGAGGGCGCCGACCCGGCCAAGATCCGGGCGCAGCTCACCGAGTACAACCTGGTCGCCGAGGACTTCGGCGGCGACACCATGTTCGTCGACATCTCGGCAAAGCAGGGCACCAACATCGATCACCTGCTCGAGGCGGTGCTGCTGACCGCGGATGCCACGTTGGATCTGCGGGCCAACCCGGACATGGAAGCCCAGGGTGTGGCGATCGAGGCTCACCTAGACCGCGGTCGCGGTCCGGTGGCCACGGTGCTCATCCAGCGCGGCACGCTGCGCGTCGGCGACTCGATCGTCGCGGGCGATGCTTACGGCCGCGTCCGGCGCATGGTCGACGAGCACGGCGAGGACGTCGACGAGGCGCTCCCGTCGCGTCCGGTCCAGGTCATCGGCTTCACGTCGGTGCCAGGTGCCGGTGACAACCTGCTGGTCGTCGACGAGGACCGGATCGCTCGGCAGATCGCCGACCGCCGCAGCGCGCGCAAGCGAAATGCTCTGGCCGCGCGTACCCGCAAGCGCATCAGCCTGGACGATCTGGATGCGGCTCTGAAGGAGACTTCTCAGCTGAACCTGATCCTCAAGGGCGACAACTCCGGCACCGTCGAGGCGCTCGAGGAGGCCCTGCTGGGCATCGACATCGGCGACGAGGTGGAACTGCGCGTCATCGACCGCGGCGTCGGCGGCGTCACCGAGACCAACGTCAACCTGGCCTCGGCGTCGAATGCCATCATCATCGGGTTCAACGTCCGAGCTGAGGGCAAGGCCACCGAGCTCGCGCACCGCGAGGGTGTCGACATCCGGTACTACTCGGTGATCTACCAGGCGATCGATGAGATCCAGGCGGCCCTCAAGGGCATGCTCAAGCCGATCTATGAGGAGAAGGAGCTCGGTCGTGCCGAGATCCGGGCGATCTTCCGGTCGTCGAAGGTCGGCAACATCGCCGGCTGCCTCGTCACCTCGGGGATCATTCGTCGCAACGCGAAGGCACGCCTCATTCGCGACAACGTCGTGGTCGCCGAGACCGTCACCATCTCATCGCTGAAGCGGGAGAAGGATGACACCACCGAGGTCCGCGACGGCTACGAGTGCGGCCTCACCTTGACGTACAACGACATCAAGGAAGGCGACGTCATCGAGGCGTACGAGCTCGTGGAGAAGGCGCGTACGTAATGGTCGACGTTGGTCGGGCGCGCAGGCTCTCGAAGCGCATCGCCACCGTCGTGGCCTCTGCGATCGAGTTCGAGATCAAGGATCCCCCGTTGGCCTTCGTGACCGTCACGGACACGAAGGTGACGGGTGACCTGCACGATGCCACGGTTTTCTACACCGTTCGCGGCGAGACGTTGCAGGAGGAGCCGGACTACGAGGGTGCGGCGGCCGCCCTGGAACGCGCGAAGGGAACACTGCGCACCAGGGTCGGCGCCGCCACCGGGGTGCGGTTCACCCCGACGTTGACGTTCGTGCTCGACAAGTTGCCGGACACGGCGCGCGACATGGAGGACCTGTTGGCCAGGGCCAGGCAGGCGGATGCCGATCTGGCGCGGATTCGGCAGGGTGCCACACCGGCAGGGGAGGCTGACCCGTACCGTGTCTCTGGGGCGGAGGAATCCGGGGGGGAGCCAAGCGTGGTGCCAGACCACCAGTTCGACCCTGAGGACACGGATGACCACGATCGACCCGAAGACTGAGGTAACTCGGTCGTCGCTGCGTGTCGACGGGCATGGTGCTGCGATGCTGCTCGACGCGGCGGATTCCATCACCGTGCTGTGCCATGTCTATCCGGATGCCGACACCATCGGCGCGGGGCTTGCGCTGGCTCTCGTCCTCGAGCAGGCGGGAAAGTGGGTCGAGGTCGGTTTCGCGGCCCCGTCGGCGCTTCCCGAGTCGCTGCAGTCCCTGCCCGGTGGGCACCTTCTGGTCACCCCCGACGCGATGCGGGGTGGCAGTGACCTGGTGGTGACGGTCGACATTCCCAGCGTCAACCGCCTGGGTGCGCTTCGGGCCCTTGCCGATTCGGGCCGCGAGGTCCTCGTGATCGATCACCATGCGTCCAACCAATTGTTCGGCACGGCGAACTACGTCGACCCGACGGCGGACTCGACGACGATGCTCGTTGCCGACCTGCTCGATGCCTGGGGCAAGCCGTTCGACGAGCCCGTCGCGCACTGCCTGTACGCAGGCCTCACCACGGACACGGGGTCGTTTCGGTGGGCCAGTGTGCGCGCGCACCGGCTGGCGGCCCGGCTACTCGAGCTTGGCGTGGACAACGCCACGATCACCCGCACCCTGCTGGACACGCACCCGTTCTCCTGGCTCCCGATGTTGTCGCGCGTTCTGGCGTCGGCGCAGCTGGTGCCGGACGCGGTGGACGGCCGGGGCCTGGTGTATGCCGTTGTCGGACATCAGGAATGGATGAACGCCCGGCCCGAGGAAGTCGAGAGCATCGTCGACATCGTGCGTACGACGGCGCAGGCCGAGGTCGCTGCCGTGTTCAAGGAGATCGAACCGCAGCACTGGACGGTGTCAATGCGGGCCAAGTCGGAGGTCGACCTAGCCGCCGTCGCGAGCGCGTTCGGAGGTGGCGGGCACCGGCTGGCCGCGGGATACTCTGCGACTGGACCCGCGAACGACGTGGTCAGGGCGTTGGCGGCCGCACTTGGGTGAGCCACCCGACGACGGGCGCAGCGGCCTTGACTTCACGTTCCGCCCATTCTGCGGGAGTCGGCTCGCAGGTCGACCGCGGGGATGAGTTCCCGGGAAGAGCAGCCGGTTCCGGCCACCGGGCTCCGCATCGCAGGGCTGGCACTGCCGGCACTGGGGGTGCTCGCCGCCGAACCCATCTATCTGTTGTTCGATCTCGCCGTGGTGGGACGTTTAGGGGCGGTGGCGCTAGCCGGCCTGGCCATCGGCGGACTGATCCTGTCGTTGGTGTCTTCGCAGTTGACGTTCCTGTCCTACGGGACGACGGCGAGAGCGGCCCGATTCTTCGGTGCCGGCGACCGCCCGTCGGCCGTCGGCGAGGGCGTCCAGGCCACCTGGCTGGCCGTCGGGCTCGGAGCTCTCGTCGTCGTGGTCATCGAGGTGGCAGCGGTGCCGATCCTGGTGTTGATCGCAGACGGCGGCGAGATCGCCGAGACCGCTTTGCCGTGGCTGCGGCTCGCGATCCTCGGCGCGCCCGCGATCTTGATCTCCCTGGCGGGCAACGGCTGGATGCGTGGTGTGCAGGACACCGCCAGACCGTTGCGCTACGTGGTCGCAGGTTTCGCCCTGTCTGCCGTGCTGTGCCCGACGCTGGTGTACGGCTGGATGGGGTTGCCCCGCCTCGGACTCGTCGGATCGGCGATCGCCAACCTGGCAGGCCAGTGGCTGGCCGGGCTGTTCTTCTGCCGGGCGCTGCTGGCCGAACGGGTGCCGCTGCGCCTCAACTTGGCGGTGCTGCGGGCACAGGTCGTGATGGGCCGCGACCTGGTGGTGCGGACGCTGGCCTTCCAGGCGTGCTTCGTCTCTGCTGCGGCGGTCGCTGCCAGGTTCGGGGCGGCGGCGGTTGCCGCCCACCAAGTCGTGCTGCAACTGTGGAGTTTTCTTGCCCTGGTGTTGGATTCGCTGGCGATAGCGGCGCAGTCGCTGGTCGGCGCGGCGCTCGGCGCGGGTCAGTTGGCGCACGCCAAGTCGGTGGCCTGGCGCGTGACGGTGTTCTCGACGGTCGCCGCGGGGGTGCTCGCCGCGATCTTCGCCGTTGGCTCGTCGGTGTTTCCGAGGTTGTTCACCTCGGACCGGTCGGTGCTGGACGTGATCGGTGTGCCGTGGTGGTTCCTGGTGGCTCAGTTGCCCATTGCTGGAATCGTGTTCGCGCTCGACGGGGTGCTGCTCGGGGCGGGGGATGCGAAGTTCATGCGAAACGCGACGCTGGTCAGCGCACTCGTCGGCTTCCTGCCGTTGATCTGGCTGTCGCTGATGTTCGGTTGGGGCCTGCTCGGGATCTGGTCGGGCCTGACCACGTTCATGGTGTTGCGGCTGGTGTTCGTCGGCTGGCGTGCGTTCTCCGGTCGCTGGCTGGTGCCAGGCACGGGTTAGCCCCTTTTCTGCGCGAGCGCGCGTGTCTGCTCGGCGACACGCCGTGGCATCTGGCAATCCGCGCACGCTGGCCCCGCCGGAGGCGTCAGCCGCGGTGCGCGATGACCGCCCAGCCGTAGGCGTTGGTGCGCACGTCGATCCCTTCGAAGCCCGCTACCGTCACGCGGTCCCGCAGGGAGTCGGGGTCGACGGGGTTGTAGGTGTCGCCCTCGTGGCGCGCTGCCAGCTCGACGCTGCCGAGGCTGCCGCTGGCCACCAACGCCGCGCCCGGGCGGAGCACGCGGGCGACCTCACTGAACAGTTGGTCCTGCAACTCGGCCGTCGGTACGTGGTGCAGCATCGTGAAACAGGCTGCCCCGGTGAATCTTTCGTCTCCGTAGGCCAGCGAGGTGGCGTCACCGTTGACGACCTCGACCGACGGCGCGTCGGCGAAGCGGTCCCGCAACATCGCGGCGAGCTCGTCGTCGAACTCGACCGACGTCAGGCGCGGTGCCTTC
>NZ_JAVROT010000206.1:0-5735 GCF_032162605.1 Mycobacterium sp.
ACCGGAAGTGGTCTTCCCGTACCTCATCGACGCGTCGTTGATGGTGCGGTGGATCGGTGAGTGGGCAGAGCTCGATCCGGTACCGGGCGGCGTCTTCGCACTGAACATCGAGTCGGCGGTTGCCCGCGGCACCTTCCTGGTGGTCGAGCCGCCGCACCGAGTCGTCTTCAATTGGGGCTCGCCGGGCAGCGAGACGATGCCACCCGGCTCAACGACGGTCGAGATCACCCTGACGGCAGACGGCGACGCGACGCTCCTGGGACTAGTCCACCGCGGGCTCCCGGTCGAGGAGGTCAAGCCACACATTTACGGCTGGACGACGTTCCTGGGCCAGCTAAGGGATCTCCCGTGGGCGCGGCTCTGATGAGGTAAGCACCACTGTCGGTATTCCCGTACGAACGTGCCGGATCCGGTCGATCCTGGGGCCACACCACGCTGTCGTGGATCTCCGGCTACAGCCTGGCGTTCGGTCTTGCCGTTATCCCGGCGGGGCGCGTCGACGACCGACTCTGTCACAAGCGGATGTGCGTCACCGGCTCAGCCGTGTTCACCCACACCCCAGCGCCGCTGTCTGGCGAATCACTCCTCACGCGTCAACCTGCGGCAATCGTCACTTAATAGAAGCGCTGACCGGGAAAGAGGGTGGGTCCCGAACCGATGACCACAGTGGGGCCGAAACACTTGACGAAACCCACATGGAGGTGGTTGTGGCGCAACAACTGTGGGCCGGTATCGACGCCGGGAAAATCGAGCATCACTGCGCGGTCATCGACAGTGACGGACAACGACTGCTGTCCCGACGCGTCGCCAACGACGAGACGGTCCTGCTCGAACTGATCGACGCGGTCATGACGCTGGCCGATGGCGGTGAGGTCAGCTGGGCGATCGACCTCAACCACGGGGGCGCGGCGCTGCTAATTGCCCTGCTCGTCACTGGAGAGCAGCGGCTGCTCTACATTCCCGGCCGCACCGTGTATCACGCCTCGGGCGGCTACCACGGTGACGGCAAGACCGACGCCAAAGACGCCGCGATCATCGCCGATCAGGCCCGCATGCGCCGCGATCTGCAACCGCTGCGCCCCGGAGAGGTGACCAAACCGGATTCCGGGCCGGCCAGATAGCTCACCACGCCAGCCACCTCAGGCGGTAGGCCGTATCGGCCCAGTGCGATGAAACTCTTGCTCGCGTCGGCATATTCACCTTCGTCGGGATTCATGTCGGTGGCGGTGGGGCCGGGCTGAACGTCGACAGCACATCGGTCGCAAGTTCGCCGCGCTCGTTCCGGTCGGTCGGCCCGGCCGCGGCATGACCGCCGATCACCTGCACCTGCTGGTGGGGTTGCCACGGCTGGATTCGGGGTCCGGTGTTGAGGACCTGCCCGCCGGGGGTGGCCGCCGCGTGCGCGTCCGTCGGGCACTTCTATGGCGATCGGCAGGCGCCGCCGGTGCGGATGCTGCCGCACGACATCGACCGCGGCGCCGTCGTCGACGCGGCGCGTCGAATCGACGCATTGGGCAAGAACAGAGTCGCGATCGGCGTCAATGAGTCCGAATTGGCCCCGGTAGTACTCGATTTCGATGCGCAACCGCACCTGGTCGTGTTCGGTGACACCGAGAGCGGCAAGACCGGCCTGCTACGCAACATCGCCACGGGTCTGACCGAAAACGCCACGCCGAAGGAAGTCAAGATCATCGTCGCCGACTTCAGGCGGACGCTGCTTGGCGCGGTGGACGACGACTACCTGGGTGGGTACGCAACTGCGGCGCAAGCGTGCGGGGAACTGATGACAGCGTTGGCGACAACGCTGAAAGGGCGGCAACCGCCCAGCGACATCACGCAGCGCCAACTCAAGGACCGGTCATGGTGGGAGGGCCCGGAGGTCTTCGTGCTCATCGACGACTACGACCTGATTCCCGGCGGCTCACTGAACCATCCGTTCGGACCGCTCGTCGAATACTTACCACAGGACGTGCGCGGCGGCCCTTGGGCTTCACAGCCGCCGGGCTGTCAGCGCGCTGGAGCGCGCAACGATGTGGATACCGGCAGCCGGGCTCACGCTCGCGAGTTGTGTCCTGGCGGCCGAGACCGGTGAAGGACCGATAACGCTGGTCGCTTTCGCGGTGCTGCTGACTGCGACCACGGCATCGGCGGCTGCCGGCGTCACATCCCATGCCGGTCGGGCACAGGATCGCGTACAGGCGGCGCTCGCGTACGCGCGTTATCTGGTCACCGCGGCACTGATTCCCCTGGCGCTGTGGGCGGTTGGCGCCTTCAGCCGACTGGGCATCTCGTGATGCGGTGGGCGGCCACGGTGGCCGCGGCGCTGTTCGTCGCCGTCCCGGCGCTATCACCGGCGCCTGCGCTGGCGATCGCACCACCGTCGATACCGCCCGGGCCGCCGCCCACCGGTCGGGTCGCTCCGCTGGACCCGACCGAACAGAAAGCTGCCTGCGGCGCGGGAGCGGTGTTCCCGGACAGCCGGTTCGACAGACCATCGACCGGCCAGACGATGCTCGACTACACCGATGCATGGCGGTTCTCCCGGGGCGCGGGTCAGAAAGTCGCGGTGATCGACACCGGGGTCTCGCGGCATCCGCGACTGCCCGCGCTAGAAGGTGGCGGCGACTACGTGTCGTCCACGGACGGCCTGGTCGACGGCGACGCCCACGGCACCCTGGGCGCCGGTCTGATCGCAGCACGGCCCAGTCCCGGCGACGCCTTCGCCGGTGTCGCCCTGACGCGACGCTCGGTGTCACTTTCGGTGGCGGCGAGCATCGCTGATGGTCAGCCATAGCGCCGAGATCAGGAAGTAGAACGCGCCGAAGGCCGCGTAGGGGGCGACGGCCGTAATGTGCGGCACCTCTGGAGCATTCGACTGGATCATGAACATGACCCCCGCCCCCGTGGACTGGATACCACTGAGAACCATGGGCCACTGCGCACCATAGCTCTTCCAGCGACGCACGCCGGTAGCGAGTTGAAGAAGCCCCGACAGAGCTGCCCACACGCCGAAGACGCCGAGCACGGCATTCATGCTCTGACTCAAGGCAATAGCAACCGCGATGGTTGTCACCGAACTCACCGCGGCGTTGAAGGTCTGAGTGGGATTGCCCCGCAGTCCCCCATTGCGCTGCGCATCAACAAGATTGGCGAACGCGTCCCAAGCCGGATAGATCAGCAGCAGTGCAGCGACAACGGCCATCGGGCCATCAGCCAGTCCGAAGACGGCAGCCACCCACACCAGCGAGAGCGCCGCTCGGGTGAAGTAATAATTTTTCAGCCACGTGGTGCTCCCAACATTGCCTCGCGCCGTACTGGTTGCCGTCGTCACACTTTCTCCTGTCGTCCGAATGAAGGCACGGGCAACCAGAGCGCGGGGGTGTCACCCACGCCCTGCCCATTCCACGACCCGCCGGCGACGGGTCAACCCGAGCCGCGCAATTTTGCGACGTCGAGCCTGCTATCTACCTATTAGATGGCGTCTATCAGGTACGGCCATCCGCCGATGAAGAATGCGATCGAAGCCTGTCGATCACCGGCCGGGTGATCGCGGCGAAAGCCTGCGGGTCGCCATACGCCCGCGCCGCCAACATGGCGCCGTGCACTGCGGCCATCAACGCCTCCGCCTCGCTATGGGCGTCATCGGTCAACGTGAGGGCACCCCCACGCGCGCCGCGTTCCAACACCGATGTCAGCCACGCCGACAGCGCCCGAAAATATGCCCGCACCTCCAGCACGATCTCCTCAGGCAGAACCGGGATCTGCGTCGCGAGCAACGCACACAAGCAATAACTGGTTTCGGGATCACCAATGCACGACTCCCAATACCCGGCATAGCTCCGCAGCTGCTCGAGCGGATCCGCGACATGACGCTCGATCTCGGCGAGCCCCGCCACGGCCTCGTCACGGTACTGCCTCACCAACGTCCGTACCAGATCAACCTTGGTCGGGAAGTGATGATGGATACTCGCCTTACGGATGCCCACCACCGCAGCGATATCGGCATAACTGAAGCCGTTGTAACCACCGGCCACGATCGACGAGCGTGCACACCGGAGAATCGCTTCAACGGTGGACGGGGCAGCAACCATGCCAGCCACCCTACCTTCTAGTAGGTAGATGAGCAAGACTGCAGTCGAGGTCCGACTTTTGCGCCGAGGCGCGGTCACATCCGCCTCAGTCCTTGGACAATCCTCACGTCCGCACGGTTGCTATAGGGCACGCCTAGACCGGCGAAGGCTTTTCGGCGTGGCGTCGTCCCTAGAAGAAGGGCCCGCATCGGCAACACCTGACTACCAACACCGGCGGCCAGCCTTGATGAAGACGGGAGACGGTCCTCGACAGCGCGCTTCAGCGCAGGCCGCGGGTACGTCGCGTTATTCGGCGCGCCCCACTTCTGGTCGTGCGCTGTTCGATCAGCAACGCGGTGAACATGTTTCGGCCTGCACGACGAACTCGTACTCATCGATCAATCCCAGCTCCGCCAACGCCATCGGAAGCATCACGCCTCCCACGAACAGTCCGTTACCTGACGCCTGCTTGAGCTGTTGAACAGCCTTCTCCAGATCGCCGGGGACGAGTTCCGCGTTCCAATCGACCCGGTCCAGGGTGCTCGACACGACGTACTTCTTTGCGGCGTCGATCGTCCGGGCAAAGGGCTCCATCCAAGATTTCATCCATTCAGGCCTCACTCCCGTTCGCGCCGGCGACCGCCACGCTGCCTCAATCATTTCGTAAGTCACCCGGCCAAAAAGAAGGGCATCGGCGCGGTCGAGGTTGTCAGCCGCGTGACGATGCAAGTCTGCGTCCGGGATCATTGCACGATGATCGCAGCACCCGCCCAAAGTGACGTTGATCGAATACCGAAGGGGCCGCATTGCGTGCTCCTGAAACGGGCTTAACGTACTGAGATGTAAGTAAACGTATCGTCTTCATTGGGCGCCGAGTGTGGAGTGACGCTCGATCGCAGTCACGAGGTCGAGTAGAACAGGAACGTCGCGGACCCACCGGCTACCGGCCGCTGCGGGTACGCGACACGCTGTTCTGATCCAGGCCGGCAGGAGCGCGGCAGTGGCGGTATCTGCGTCCGGCGCGGGGCCGGACGCAGATACCCATTCACGTCAGTCCGAAGCCGTGTCGGCGGCCCGGCCGAGGTGGCGGGCGAAGAACCGATCCGAGCTGTCGCGCTCGTATTCGGGCACCGGGTAGTGCCTGCCCGAGTGGGCGTGCAATGTCTTCTCCTTCGAGGCGAAGGCGCGAACAACGCGACCCCGGATGTGCGGTCGAATTCTTCGTCGTCCCACGGAATTCGGTACTCGACCGGGACGGTGATCTTTCGCGCCGCCTCGATCAGAGCGTCGTCCACGAAAACCCCACCGAAGCTCACGGCAGCGATCCGGGATTCGACTGGCGTCAACATCAGCCCGGTCACGACACCCAACGACACGCCGCCGTAGCCCATCGACGCTTCGACGCCGATCTCGGGCAGCGCCTGCAGGGCGTCCAGGGTCGCCTGCCATTCCGGCACCGCACGCTCCGCCAGCGACATGTTGTAGTCGATGACGATCGAGGTGATCGGCTCGTCCGCCGCCCGAGCCCGATGGATCGACTTGGCCCACCGTTGATCCTGAAGGTTTCGGGGCCGGTCACCGTGTCCGGGCGCGTCGATGGCGGCGACGGTGAACCCATGGGTGGTCACGCCGTGGAGTGCACTGGCTACCAGTCCCGGCGCCTTC
>NZ_JAVROT010000207.1:0-5878 GCF_032162605.1 Mycobacterium sp.
GGCATCTGACATCACCTTGCGCATCAAGTAGTTCTCCGTGAGGACGTCGGCCACCAGACGATCCAGTCCGTTGTCGCGGGCGATTTGTCCAAGTCGGCCAAGCAACACGGTTCCCACGCCTCGCATATGTTCTTGGTGGGCAACGACGATCGCCACCTCGGCGCATCCAGGGTCGTTGCACATGAAGTAGCTGGCAACGCCGATCAATCTGCCGCTTTCGAAGGCTCCCAGTGCGAACTGTTTATTGGAGCGATCGGCGAGTGACCTGGCCCAGCTTTTCAAGTAGGCCGGATGGGCAGTGAAGAAACGAAGGTACCGCTCACTCTCAGTGAGCGTTTCGGATAGCGCGAAGATGCCGTCGAGGTCGTCCAAGTCGAGCCGCCGTAGTGAGACCAAACCCCCATCAAGAAGCGTTGCTTCTGAAATGTGTTTCAAGTATTCGTTGGTCATGTCAACCTTCTAGCGACGCCATGGAAGCCGGACGATGAGGACCGGCCCGAGCGATCTCGGCCGGCCATGGCAGTCGACGACGTGGTGACGTGCCGCTGTTGCCATCGCTCGACACGGATTTGCACCGAATCACTCCTCATGGTCGTGAGTGCTGGAGCAATGACATGGGCTAGCGTGATCGGCGCGTGCACAGGACCGCTTCACGCGCGGGCCATCGAACAGCGGCGTCCGACGCCGGCGACCTGTGGGCACAGACTCTTGTTTCGGAATCATCTGCGGACGTGGACATTTCGATCTCCTTCAGCCGTGGCGACCCGTCAATTTTCTGCAAAGTCGTCGGAACTACCTACGGACAACGAGAATGGAACACTCGCCATGAGCGAGAATCGGTTGACTGCGCGGACCGATGAAATTTGATACGCGGTCAACGTCTGCGCTGCCGATAACAGCGAGTGAAATCGCGTCGTCAGTGGTTTCCAGGAACGATGCCACGCCGGTGCGTGTTGCGATGGGGTGAACGTCGACATCGGGGTATCGGTTCATCCAGCCGCCGGCGCGGCGATCAAGTTGGTCGTAGGGAATCTGACCCATTCCGGCTGCCGCGCTCCCAGCGCCAAGATCGCCTCGCCGCGCACGCGCGCTTCATCCATGGCTGTCTGCAGTACCGCGTCATTACCGGGCTCGTCGTTGACAACAACGGCGATCCGGCCCCGAATGGGTGCCGGCGCATCGCTGTTGGTGCGAACGATCGCTACCGGGCAGTGCGCACGCGCGGCCAACGACACCGCGGTAGAGCCGAACAACACTCGGGAAATGCGGCCGACCCCTACGGATCCGACGCAGATCATCGACGCGGCGCGAGACTCCTCGGCCAAGGCCTCGTCGACATCGCCGCGGAGGACTACAGTCTCGACCTTCACCGGTCTTCCGGTGGCCTCGATCGCGGCACGTGCCTGTCGCAGCGCTGTCTCGGCATATTCCTTTTCGAGGCTGAATTGCACCTTCGGTGCGATGGACGCTTGCCTGATATGAGTGACGTGGACGATGCGCAGCGGCACATCACGGCTGATGGCTTCGTCGATTGCCCAAACCGCGGCGTTGATTGCAGCTCTTGAACCGTCGACACCCACGATGATCGGCCCGAGTGCTTCCATGTGCTTCATCGCGTACTCCTGATGCGTGGGCAGGCACACCTTGGTGGCCGTTGCCGTATGTCCTGAACGCTATGGGCCGATTCGAGTAACGGATGGAGTCATTAGACCCCTAGTCGGGCGCCGTTAGTCCTTGCATCGGGTGTGGCTGGCCTGATTCTCATTTCGGGCGATGATCACGGTGCTACCTCGTTGCTTTGCTGGCGTGGAGCGACTGGACTGCGCACGGTTCCCCGACGATCGAGTGGTCCACGTTGCAATCGGTGGGAGGAAAGCTTCTCGGTGAGCGGTTGGCCGAGTGGCAGGTGCGTTACCCCGATGCCAGGGTGCGCCGAGTCGTCGTTCCGGATCGGGCGGCTAGTCACCTTGTAATGCGGTCCGAGTCAGCACAACTCGTCGTCGTTGCCAGTCACGGTCGAGGCGGGTTCGCGGTATGCTAGTGGGCTCGGTAAGCTCCGCCGTGGTGCAGTCGGCTCGGACCGCCCGTGATCGTCGCCTCAGTCCTAGCGGTACCGTACGAATCACCGAGATGTCACGGCAGCGGCGCCGACCAACGCAGCACCGTGCCTCCGCCGGCCGCGTCTTCGATTGCGAAAGCGCCGCCGACCGCCTGGGCACGCTCCCGCAAATTGCTCAGACCGCTTTCAGTAATTGGCCCCGTGATGCCGTGGCCGTTGTCGCTGACTTCAATGCACAAGTCGTCTTCGACCTTGACGGTGATGCTCAAAGCTGTGGCGCCGGCGTGGCGAATCACATTGCTGACTGCCTCGCGCACCACCGCTTCGGCGTGATCGGCGAGGGCGGCATCGACAACGGATAGTGGTCCGATGAACTGCACCGTGGTACGGACCTCGGAGCTGGCGAATTGCCCGATGGCCTCGTCGAGGCGCTGTCGCAATCGGGTTGTCTCGGTGGGTGCTCCATGTAAATCGAAGATCGCGGTGCGGATCTCCTGGATGACGCCCTGCAAGTCATCGACGCTGTCAGTCAACCGCCGTTGGACCTCGGTGGGGCGGGCGCGGGGGATGGTGCCCTGCAGCGCGAGCCCGACAGCGAAGAGGCGCTGAATGACATGATCATGGAGGTCTCGCGCAATACGATCCCGATCGGTCAGGACATCGAGTTCGCGCATCCGACGCTGTGTGCTCGCCAGCTGCCATGCCACGGCGGCTTGATCGGCGAAGGCGGCCATCATGTCGAGTTGTTCCTCAGTAAACGGCTGAGCGCCCTTCTGCCGCAGGGTAATCACCACGCCGGCGACTGTGTCGGCGGCACGCAGCGGAAGGACCAGCGCTGGGCCCGCATGGTCCAGGACGCCGAGTGCGACGTCGATCAGGTCCAATCGTCCGGGGGTTCGTTGCAGAAAGGCTTCACCGATCGACGTCCCTCCAATTGGAATCGGTTGAGCTGCGGGGGGAGTCCCATGTGCCGAAGCGATTTCGACCACAACGAGTTCCCTGATGTCGGCTGATGGGACGTCATCGCCGGCGGGAACCGCGACCACCGCGACCTCTGCGTCCGTCAGCTTGAGCGCCGCGTCGGCCACGAGCCGGAACACCCGGGCGGGATCGGTACCCGCCAGCAGTTGGGTGGCGATGTCGCGGGTCGCCTCGATCCACTGCTGGCGTGTTTGGGACTGCTCGTAGAGCCGGGCATTGTCGATGGCGATACCGGCGGCGGCGGCCAGTGCCTGTGCGAGCACCTCGTCGTCCTCGCTGAAGGCGAGCCCTGACGCCTTCTCCGTCAAGTACAGATTTCCGTAAACCTCGTCGCGGATGCGGACCGGAACGCCGAGGAAGGTTCGCATCGGCGGATGGTTGGGCGGAAACCCGACTGAAGCGGGATGGTCATCGATGTGATCCAGCCGAATCGGTGTCGGCTCATCGATCAACACCCCCAACACGCCAAGACCCTGGGGCAACGGCCCGATCTTCTCTCGGGTGGGTTCGTCGATACCTTCGTAGATGAACTCGATGAGCTCGTGGTCGGCTCCGCGGACACCGAGCGCCCCGTACCGGGCGCCAATCAGCTCGATCGCGGTATGCACGATCGTGCGCAGCGTGGAGTCCAGGTCAAGCCCCGAGGT
The DNA here is from genome assembly GCF_032162605.1 of Mycobacterium sp. Lineage (GTDB taxonomy): Bacteria > Actinomycetota > Actinomycetes > Mycobacteriales > Mycobacteriaceae > Mycobacterium. Next base: position 3,688 of record NZ_JAVROT010000207.1, read on the forward strand.
CACGACCAACATGGCATCGACGAGGCCGTCGAGCCGATCACGGCCTTGGACGATCTGTTCGACCCGATCCTGGACCTCGGTCAGCAGTTCACGCAGTCGCAGCTGCGACAACGAATTACGCAGTGGACGGACGCGGCCGCATTCCTCGTCCGGCTCGACTCCGCCGGTCACGGTCTCCATTGTGGCACCCCGGCCGCGAACCGAGCGATGTTTCGCCTGCGTAATTTATTCGTTGGAATGGCGAGGACGGTCGAGCTTGGAGACAAACACCGCGGCCTGCGTTCTGCGTTCCATCCCCAGCTTCGCCAGTAACCGGGAAACGTAGTTCTTCACGGTCTTCTCGGCCAGAAACATCCTCGCCGCGATCTGCTTGTTCGTCAGCCCCTCGCCGAGCAGGTCCAGCAGCACCCGCTCCTGGTCAGTCAGGCCCGACAACGGATCGGAGTGTTCGGCTGCGCCGCGAAGCTTCGCCATCAAGGCGGCCGCGGCCCGGTTGTCGAGCAGTGAACGACCCGCCCCTACGTCTTTGATGGCCTTGGCGAGCTCCATCCCCTTGATGTCCTTGACGACGTATCCGCTGGCGCCCGCGAGGATCGCGTCGAGCATCGCTTCGTCGGAGGTAAACGATGTGAGCATCAGGCAGCGCAGATTGGGCATTTTCGACAGCAGGTCGCGGCATAGCTCGATCCCGTTGCCGTCGGGTAGGCGGACATCGAGCACCGCGACGTCGGGTTTGAGCGCAGGTATCTGTGCCAGCGCGTGCGATACCGAGCCGGCTTCGCCGATGACCTCGAGCTCGGGATCGGCGCTGAGCAGATCGATCAACCCACGCCGAACAACTTCGTGGTCATCGACTAAGAAGACCTTGACCATTGCGATCCCTCCGAGGAGCCGTAGTGAGTGTGGTCGGTTCCCGCTAGAACGATATTGGACCTCTCGTGGTGGACACTCACAACAATTCACGCCGATCGCGGATGAGGAGGGAGCGATCGGTGTCCTGCCGGGCCGCTAAACCGATCGGTCCGAGAAGATCACCCACATCGCTCCGACCGTCACGGCCCACCACGACCAGGTGCATGTCGTCAGCATGCTTGGCCACATACTTGACGGCGCTGCCGCTAACGGCCACCGCGCGCAGGTCAAGATCGGGATATCGTCGCCTCCCGCAAGCCAGGCTGCGATCGAGGTGTGCCCATACCTGGCGATTGCCCTCGGATGCGGCGCGGACGTCATGGATGTCGGTAAACCGGGAACGCCGGGCCGTGATCACCCGCAGGGAGGCACCGCGCAACTGTGCTTCCTCCACACCGACCTGCAATACGCTGCTGTCGACGGACTCATCGACTTCGACCACGACCCGGCCCGGTTTGGAAGACGTCGCGCCGCCCTGCCGGCGGATCATCGCGGCGGGGCAATGGGCCCGCGCAACCAAGGTCGCGGCCGTCGAACCGACCCGGCCACGGTGAAGTATTTCAGTCCGATCGACCCGACACACAACATTGCCGCCCCCCGGGACGCATCCATCAGCGCACGGGTTGGGTGGCCCTGCAGTATCTGCACCTTGATCTTGACCGGCTTCTCGGCTCGACGGCGGTGAACGCGTAGCGAACAGACAGCTCCGTGGGGCCAGCTCGCGCTGCACCCTGCGCGTCGGGTGTCGGAGTTGTCGGTCGAATCGATGGCGTACACCAGACGCAGCGGGATGTCGCGGCTGACAGCCCGATCGACGGCCCCCAGCGCAGCGTCGAGGGCTGCACGAGAACCATCTAACGGTGTAGACACTATCGACGTCTTCAATTCGTGTTCAGAGGGCTTAAGTCCCCGATTGGCGGTCATTGGTCCCTGCCGAATAGCCATGCCCCTTAGCGGCAGCAGACCGCTGTCGAACAGGAGATGAAGGTTTGCGAAAGACGGATACGAATGGCCAGGGCCGTTCATCCTGGCCGACAGGTCACTTCGCTTGTGCCTGGTCCCGAAAATCGAGTACCTCGTGCAGCGGGCGGCGAGGCGTCATCGGCGGCGTCTCGCCAATCACAGGCGCCTCTCCAACGCGGATCAACAACTGCGGCATGGCTTCCCGACCGGTCAGGATGCCGACGATCCTGCGGCTAGACGACAGCTCGATCAGGTGTGTCAGTGTGCACGTCGCCAATCCGGCCAATGTGCACTCCAACAACACCGCGGACAACAC
>NZ_JAVROT010000208.1:0-10390 GCF_032162605.1 Mycobacterium sp.
CCCAACTCAACAGGTGCAACAAGAAACGCGGAGTGATGGTCGAAAGCTGCGGAACGGTCTTGGTGGCATTGGCAAGTTGCCGGGCAGCAAGATCGCCCAAGGCCTGCGACTCGTTCTGAGACGACGTCATGAATGGCCTCCTGGAGCTGAAGAGGATGGTGTGGCGGTGAGCCGGGCGGTACGGGGCCAAGGATAGGACTCATCACGTCTTCGAACAGGGTTAGTGCGCAACGCGATGCAAAGGCGCTGTTTGCGGCTCGTCGTTCGTCCCGTATCGTGGTCGACATGCAACAGTCCGCACCGACGCCGCGCCATCGGTTCGCGCGCTGCTCCGTGCTGCCGTGTTGTTGTTGTTGATTTTCTGACGTCCCAGTTGTCCTGCGTTGACGCCCGCCCGATCGGCGGCGCCGTCCCGCGTCAGCTTCCAGAAAGTCAACCGATGAACCCCCTGACCCTCCCTGACCGCAGCCGTTCCGCTGTGGCCGTACGTCGTCGCGAAGTCGCAGGTAGCGGTGCGCTGAGCCGGCTGACGAGGTATCGCGGCGGCACCTACTCCCACACGGTGGGCACCTTGGTGTTCATCGACGGCGCAGTCGCGCGGACCGACCTGATCAGGCTGAACCCGAACGTCGAGGCCTATTCGCTGGACTTCGGCGGTGTCGCACCAACGGGCCCGTCGCACTATCGGGCGGCGACGTGGTCGGCGGTGACGAATTTGCAGGCCAGGGCCAGGGAGCCGGAAGTCGACTGGATCCTCCGCAACTCCTTCCCGACGATCGGGACCGCGGAACTGAGCAACCGACTGCGGGCCGCCGGTTATCCACTGGGGTCGGCCAACGTGGCCGAACACGAGGCCATCGCGGCGACACAGGCCGCGATCTGGTTCTTCACCAATGACATGCAGCTGGACGACCGTCCGCGGAACGTCCCGGTCGCGGTCCGGCGCAGCCCCGACTCGATCGTCTTCGAGTTCGAGGGCGCTCATCAACTGGGTGGCTATACCGTCGACGTCGCTTCGGCGGAACCCGTGTCATTGCGGCTCCAGAAGTCGGTCGACGGTTCCGACTGGCGCGACGTGCCGTCGTCGACCTTGACCACGTCAGGACCGGGCAGCTACCGGAAGGTGCTCGGTTCGGGCAGCACGTTGTTCACGCATCGCCCCGGCCAGAGCGGTCAGGGGTACCGGGACTACCGACTCGTCGCGGACGTGGCGGACGGTTGCGCCGACCTCGGCGAGGTCACGTTCTGGCTCGAGGGATTGAGTCACTACCGCAACCCGGACCGTGTCGTCCATCTCTATGACCATCTGCTCGCTGGAGCCGGCTGGGCCCGCCGGCACGCGGTGGCTCCGGAGCTGTCGGCCGCTGATGCCGTGGTGGACGATGGACTGGTAGGCCCGCTTCGTCTTCACGCCAATGGTGTTGCTGCTCTCCTGATTTCAGGCGGATCACTTCTCGACGCCGATGGTTCACCGTTGGTTCTGTGCGAACCGGGCGGCGAGTTCTACGTGCGCCCGGACACGGGTTCGCACTCCGCCACGGTCACCGCGACGGTGCCTGCGCGTGCCGACGGCTTCGGCGGTCGGGTGATCACCGGCGTCGCCCGCGACGACGTGAACAGTCGACTCACCCCAGTGGCATTGGCGCTTCCCGCGCCGCTGGTGGTGAACTTCCATCTGCAGTGGACTGCCTTCGCCGATGAACGGTTCGAGGAAGAGGAATCAGCCCTGCAGACCCTCAGCGGCTGACCGTCACATCGGTGCGTTGGCCGGCTGGAACACGCCGGTGCTGTCGGCTTCCTCTTCGGCGCGGATCACGTGCACGACGGCGTTGATCAGCGCCAGGTGGGTGAACGCCTGCGGGAAGTTGCCGAGATGCCGACCGGTGCGCGGCTCGATCTCCTCGGCGTAGAGGTGCAGCGAGCTGGCGAACGACAGCAGCCGCTCACACAGATGTTTGGCCCGGCTGATCTCGCCGATCTCCACCAGCGCCGACACCAGCCAGAACGAGCAGATGGTGAATGAGCCCTCCTCCCCGGCTAGGCCGTCATCGGTTTCCTCGGTGCGGTAACGCAGTACCAGGCCGTCCTCGGTCAGCTCGTCGGCGATGGCCAGGACGGTCGCGCGGACGCGCGGATCGTCGGGCGGCAGAAACCGCGTCAACGGAACGAGCAGCAGCGAGGCATCCAGCGCCGGATCGCCGTAACGCTGGGTGAGCGCGCCGCGGTGGTCGACGCCGTGGGCGAGAATGTCGGCCTTGATCTCCTCGGCGATCACCCGCCACTGCTGCGCGTAGCTCTTCTCGCCCTGCAGATCGGCCAGTTTCGAGCCACGGTCCAGCGCCACCCAGCACATCACCTTGCTCGAGGTGAAGTGCTGCGGCTCGCCACGAACCTCCCAGATGCCGCGGTCGGGCTCGCGCCAGTGCTTGATGGCCTCCTCGACCTGGAGCTTGAGCACGGGCCACAGCATCTCCGGAATCTGCTCTCGCGACTTGGCGTGTAGATACACCGAGTCGAGCATCGAACCCCAGATGTCGTGCTGCATCTGATCGAACGCGCCGTTGCCGATGCGCACCGGGCGTGAGTTGTCGTAGCCCGACAGGTGGGTGAGCTCGTCCTCGAGCAGGTTGCGCTCGCCACCGACGCCGTACATCACCTGGAGTGGGTGCCGCTCGCCATTGTTCGCGCCGGAGACGTCGGCGATGAAGGAGAAGAAGTCGTCGGCCTCGCGGTCGAGGCCCAACGTGTACAGCCCCCAGAGAGCGAAGGTGGAGTCACGGATCCACGAATAGCGATAGTCCCAGTTGCGTTCGCCCTGAGGGGTTTCCGGCAATGACGTGGTGCTCGCCGCGAGCAGGGCGCCGGTCGGCGAGTAGGTCAGTCCCTTGAGCGTCAACGCGCTGCGTTGCAGATACGACCGCCACGGGTGGTCGGGGAAGTCGCCGATGTTGATCCACTGGCGCCACGACTCGCTGGTCTTCCACATCTTGTCGGCGGCTTCTTCGAAGGTCTGCGGCGCCGGGTGACCCGACCAGCTCAGGGCGACGAACACGTTGTCGCCCTCGGTGAGTCGGGTCCGGGCCCGCGCTTCATGCCCCTCGAGACCGATGCGCAGGTTGGTTGTCAGCCGTAGCGTCGGGTGCGCCTCGGGGTTCTTGCTCGCGCGGGCGATGGCCTCGCCGTATGCGGACGCCGAGTACTCCCAGGTGGCCGCTTCGCGGTGATAGTCGAAGGCCGGCTCGCAGCTCATCACCAGCTCCACCACGCCGCTGACGCAGCGCACGGTGCGCAGCAGGATGTGCTCGGCGTCCCAGTCCATGGGTGTGCGGCGGTGGGTCCGCGACCGGGTGTCGAGATCGTGCCAGGGTCCCATCACCAGCGTGTCGCGCACGATCAGCCAGCCGGTGTGGGTCTGCCACGTGGTCTCCATGATCAGGCTGCCGGGAAGGTAGCGGCGGGCGGACGGCACCGTCACCCCGTACGGCCCGAGCCGGAAGTGCCCGGCGCCACGGTCCAGGATCGCGCCGAACACGCTCGGCGAGTCCGGTCGCGGCACGCACAACCACTCCACCGAACCGGCCGAGGAGACGAGGCAGGTGTTCTCGCAGTCCGACAGGAACCCGTAGTCCGCGATGGGCGGAAACGTGTTCCGCAGCGGTCCGCCAGGGGCATAGGGCACGGGGGCGGTCACCGTGTACGGCGCCTCGGGCACGTGATCGGACGTGCTGGTCTCATTGTCGGGCCCGCTGTGCTGGAGAACCATGCGGACATCATCAACTGCACAGGCGCCCGGCGTCTACTCGTGGGCGGGCGTTTCCGATCTCGGGGTTTTCAACGCCTGGCGTATGCGGGCGCACGTTCGGGTAACGGCCCGATGGCCACCGCATATCCGGCGAGGGTGCGCAGGAACGGCACGCGGCTGACCAGTCGCACGCCCAACGGCGGCCGGCGGGACGCGCCCTCTACGACGGCGGTTGCGATGACCCCCGCATGCATTGCCCGCTGCAGCCCCTGGATGAGCGCGGTCGGAACCCAGCGTCTGGCTTGAATCCTGGCCAGTTCCCTGGTGGATACCTGCCCGGCACGCAGCGGGGCTGCCAGGACGCGCCCCGCCGCGACGGCGTCCGCGACGGCCAGGTTGATCCCGACGCCGCCGACCGGTGACATCGCGTGCGCCGCGTCCCCGATGAGCAGCAGACCGTCGGTGTACCAGCGGCGTAGTCTGTTGAGCTGCACGTCGAGCAGTTTGACGTCGTCGAACGAGGTCAGCTGGTCCACGCGGTCGGCCAACTGCGGGACCAGCGATGCGATGGTGCGCTGCAGAGACTCGATGCCCGCGGCCCGCAACTGGGAGTCGGTGCCCTTCGGGATGATGTAGGCGCATTGATAGTAGTCGCCGCGATCGATGACGATCATCGCGTGCCCCGTCGTCAGCACGCCCTCCAGCCCAGGCGGATCCTGCTCGGCGCGCGGCAGCCGGAACCACCACACGTCCATCGGCGCGCCGAAGACTTTGGGCTCCAACCCCATCGACGTCCTCAGTGCCGAACTCCGGCCGTCGCAAGCCACCGTCAGATCGGCGCGCATCTCGGCGATCTGACCATCAGGTCTGCGGTACCGCACACCGACGACCCTGCGGCCGCGCTCGCGGATGGGTTCGAGCACCTCGGTGCTGCGCATCAACCGAAACGAGGGCTCCTTCTCCGCGGCCGTCGCGAGCAACTCGAGGAAGTCCCACTGCGGGACCAGCGCGATGTGCTTGTGCGGGCCCGGGATGTGATGCAGATCGATGTCCACCTCCACGCCCTGGATCTTCATGCCGATGGTCTCGATCATGCGGTGTGTGAGTTTCTGGAAGTCCTGGCCCAGGCCGAGGTCGTCCAATAGTCGCAGTGTGCTGGCGTGCACGGTGTCGCCGCGGAAGTCACGCAGGAAGTCGGCGTGCTTCTCCATCACCGTGACGTCGACGCCACCGCGGGCGAGGAGAAGGGCCAGCATCATGCCCGCCGGGCCGCCGCCTGCGATCAAACATGTCGTCCCTTTGACCGGGTTGCTCATCCGTTGATCGTAGGGTGGATCCGATGAGCGGCATCCTGAGTTGGTGGGACGGAGTCGAACTCTGGCTGTCCGGTCTGGGGTTCGTCGCCCAGACGGTGGTGGTGATGCCGGCGGTGCTGGCGCTGGCCTACGCGGTCGCGGTGGTGCTGGACGGCGCGTTGGGTAACGGCATCCGGTTGCTGCAGCGGGCCATGCACTCCGACGAGGATTCGTCGTGACCGGTATGCCGCGCTCCCGGGTGACCCTGGTACTGATCGTATTGATCGTGTTGGTGCTGGTCATGTGGTTGATCGCCCGCTGACGAGGCGTCCGTGACCGTCCCCGGTCGTCGTGCTCCGTCCCTGTGAATGAACTCTGTTACGATTCGCGCCATGCACGCAGTGACCGGCAAAACTGGGGGCCATGTTCTGGTCCTCATTGCCGTGGGTACCTGCGCTGTTGCAGACGTCCACTGTTGTGGCTGACCCCAATCCGTCCCGCGGTTTGGTGTCGGTGGCGGGCGTTTACGTGCCCACGGACTGATATGCCACCTTGCCGTCGAACGGGATTCCGACGCCCGTTACCCGCAAGGAAAGGCCACCAATGCCAGTTTCGAAGCTCACCTCGCTCAAGTCCTGGACCAGCATCGGCGCTCTCGCCGTCACGGCTACCCTGCTGGCGGCGTGCGGGGGCGGCTCCAGCGACGTCGCCGGGGGTGGGGATCAGCCGAAGGCCGACACCACCCTGACCCTCGTCGCGTACGCCGTGCCCGAACCGGGCTGGAGCAAGATCGTCCCCGCGTTCGCGGCCACTCCGGAGGGCAAGGGCGTCGCGGTGACGACGTCGTACGGCGCGTCCGGCGACCAGTCCCGAGGCGTGGTCGACGGCAAGCCCGCGGACATCGTCAACTTCTCCGTAGAACCCGACGTCACCCGCCTGGTCAAGGCCGGCAAGGTAGCGAAGGACTGGAACACCGACGCCACCAAGGGCATCCCCTTCGGGTCGGTGGTTTCGCTGGTCGTGCGCAAGGGCAACCCCAAGAACATCAAGGACTGGGACGACCTGCTGCAGCCGGGCCTCGAGGTGGTCACCCCGAGCCCGCTGAGTTCCGGCTCGGCCAAGTGGAACCTGTTGGCGCCGTACGCCGCCAAGAGTAACGGCGGCAAGGACCCGCAGGCGGGTCTTGACTACGTCAACAAGCTGGTGACCGAGCACGTGAAGACGCGCCCCGGCTCGGGCCGTGAGGCGACCGACGTATTCCTGCAGGGTACGGGCGACGTGTTGATCAGCTACGAGAACGAGGCGATCAACACCGAACGTCAGGGCAAGCCGGTCGAGCACATCAACCCGCCCCAGACGTTCAAGATCGAGAATCCCGTGGCGGTCGTCACCAGTAGCGCCCACCTGCAGCAGGCCACGGCGCTGAAGAACTTCCTGTACACCCCAGAGGGTCAGAAGGTGTGGGCTCAGGCCGGTTTCCGCCCAGTCGATCCCGCCGTGGCAGCCGACTTCACCGCTGACTTCCCGGCACCCGAGAAGCTGTGGACCATTACCGATCTCGGCGGCTGGGGAGAGGTCGATCCCGCGCTGTTCGACAAGGACAACGGCTCGATCACCAAGATCTACAAGCAGGCCACGGGATGACGGCTGGGCTGGCGCCGACTCCCGAGGCGCGGCCCCAGCCAGAAGGTGATGGGGCCCGGCCGCCGGGTTTGCCGCGCCGTCGGCACGGCACGACGTCGCTGCGCGTAGGCGCCGCGACGCTGTGGCTCAGCGTCATCGTGCTACTACCGTTGGCTGCCATCCTGTGGCAGTCGGCCGGTGGCGGGTGGAGTCTGTTCTGGAGCGCGGTCAGCTCCAATGCAGCCCTCGAGTCCTACAAGGTGACGCTGACGATTTCGGTCGGGGTCACCGTGGTGAACCTGTTCTTCGGTCTCCTGGTGGCCTGGGTGCTGACCCGCGACGACTTCCCCGGCAAGCGACTCGTCGACGCCGTCATCGACCTGCCGTTCGCGCTGCCGACCATCGTCGCGAGCCTGGTGATGCTGGCGCTCTACGGCCCGAACAGCCCAGTCGGACTTCATCTTCAGCACACGAAGTGGGGCGTCGGCGTCGCGCTGCTGTTCGTCACGCTGCCGTTCGTCGTGCGCTCGGTGCAGCCGGTGCTACTGGAACTCGACCGTGAGGTGGAAGAGGCTGCGGCGTCGTTGGGTGCCAACAACCTGACCATCTTCACGCGGGTGGTCCTGCCCGCGCTGCTGCCGTCGCTGCTGTCGGGCGCGGGCCTGGCGTTCTCGCGTGCGATCGGCGAGTTCGGCTCGGTCGTCCTGATCGGCGGCGCGGTGCCGGGGGAGACCGAGGTCTCGTCTCAGTGGATCCGCACCCTCATCGAGAACGACGACCGCACGGGTGCTGCGGCGATCTCCATCGTGCTGCTGGTGGCCTCGTTCCTGGTGTTGTTCGTCCTTCGGGCGGTCGGCTCCCGGGCGGCGAAGCGAGAGGAACTCTCCCGATGACCCTGTCTCGGTCGGTGCGTTATCTCCTCCGCTTCCTGGCACTCGCCTACATCCTGATCCTGGTCGTCGTCCCGGTCGGACTGATCCTCTGGCGCACTTTCACGCCGGGTATCGGCGCCTTCTTCGCATCGATCGGCACGCCCGCGGCGATCTCGGCCCTGCAGTTGTCGTTGCTCGTCGTGGCCATCGTGGTGCCGCTCAACGTGATATTCGGGGTGCCGACCGCTCTGGTGTTGGCGCGCAACAGGTTTCGCGGCAAGAGCGCGTTACAGGCCGTCATCGACCTGCCCTTCGCCGTGTCCCCCGTGGTCGTGGGCGTGGCCCTGATCCTGTTGTGGGGGTCGGCGGGCGCGCTGGGTTTCGTCGAGAACGATCTCGGCTTCAAGATCATCTTCGGGCTGCCTGGCATCGTGCTGGCCAGCATCTTCGTCACGCTGCCGTTCGTCATCCGCGAGGTCGAACCCCTCCTGCACGAGATCGGCACCGATCAGGAGGAAGCCGCCGCCACCCTGGGATCGCAGTGGTGGCAAACCTTCTGGCGGATCACCCTGCCGTCGATCAGGTGGGGCCTGACCTACGGGATCGTGCTGACCATCGCCCGCACCCTCGGCGAGTACGGCGCGGTGATCATGGTGTCGTCCAACCTTCCCGGCACCTCGCAGACGCTGACGCTGCTCGTCTCCGACCGCTACAGCCGCGGCGAGGAGTACGGCGCTTACGCCGTGTCGACGCTGCTGATGACCGTCGCGGTGTTCGTGCTGGTCGTACAAGTGATCCTCGACGCCCGGCGCGCCCGGGCGGCAAAATAGGCTTCGATTAGGAGATCCCATGAGTTCCGATGAGCCAAACGCGATCACGGTTCGCGGCGCCAACAAGCGCTACGGCGACTTCGTGGCCCTGGACAACATCGACTTCGACGTTCCCGAGGGTTCTCTGACGGCACTGCTCGGGCCCAGTGGATCGGGCAAGTCGACTCTGCTGCGGGCCATCGCCGGGCTCGACCAGCCAGACACCGGCACCATCACCATCAAGGGGCAGGACGTCACCGGGGTGCCCCCGCAGCGGCGCGGCATCGGCTTCGTCTTTCAGCACTACGCCGCGTTCAAGCACCTCACGGTGCGTGACAACGTCGGCTTCGGGCTGAAGATCCGCAAGCGGCCCAAGGCCGAGATCAAGGACAAGGTCGACAACCTTCTGGAGACCGTCGGGCTGGCCGGTTTCCAAACCCGCTACCCGAGTCAACTCTCCGGTGGGCAGCGGCAGCGCATGGCGCTCGCCCGTGCGCTCGCGGTAGACCCACAGGTGCTGCTGCTCGACGAGCCGTTCGGTGCACTCGACGCCAAGGTGCGCCAGGACCTGCGGGCCTGGCTGCGCCGCCTGCACGACGAAGTCCACGTCACCACCGTGCTGGTGACCCATGATCAGGCAGAGGCGCTCGACGTGGCCGACCGGATCGCGGTTCTGAACAAGGGCCGCATCGAACAGGTCGGCGGCCCGACCGAGGTCTACGACAACCCGGCCAACGGGTTCGTCATGTCGTTCCTCGGGGCGGTGTCCTCCTTGAACGGCGCGCTGGTCCGACCGCACGACATTCGGGTGGGCCGCAACCCCGACATGGCGATCGCGCAGGCCGACGGCAGCGTGTCCTCAGCCGGCGTCATCCGTGCCACCATCGACCGAATCGCGGTGCTGGGCTTCGAAGTTCGCGTCGAGCTCACCGGTGCCACCGACAATGCCGCGTTCACCGCGCAGATCACCCGCGGCGATGCCGAGGCACTCGGCTTGAAGGCGGGCGACACCGTCTACGTCCGCGCCACCCGGGTGCCGTCGATCCCCGGCGGCACCGAGTTGCCCGCGGTCGACGAAGCCGATGACATCGCCGCGCTGACGAAGGCCTGACACCCGCCTTCAGCGGGGCGGATCCCCGTGCCACGCAAAGCTGTTGACGTACTTGCCCATGTCCAGCGCGAGAAAGAAGTTGGCCCCCGAGGGATGGCCGGAGCCGAATTCCGGACTGAACTCGCGGTACGGCCCGGCCGCCGCGGCGATCAACGCGAAGTCATTCTTCACGGCGACCATGATCAGGACACGGTTGCGCCCGTCATCCCCGATCGCATCGGCCGGGTAGTCGTCGGCGACTTCGCCGTACCCGAGTTGGTATCCCACGAAGGCGTTCGGAATCTCGTAGGCGAACGTCGCGTCCGGGTAGTGTTCCCTGAGCAGATCGTTCGCGATCTGACGCGGCGTCTGACCGTTCGCGGGTTGTCCGAACAGTCGCAGTGTGCCGCCATCGCCTGCGAGAAGGTCCAGCACCACCCCGTTCGGTTCGAAGGTGGCCTCGTACGCCGTGCCCTCACCCGGGTAGGACACCGAGAACTCGCCGCTGCTCGGGGTGAAGCGGGGGTTGGTAGCGACGGGTTTGCTGATCGGCGGCCGCCCGCAGTCGGGCGGGCACACGAATTGAGCTGTGGGCGGCGTCAGCCACAACGACAAGGCGACCGACGCGGCCATGACGAGGACGGCAACGGTACCGACGATCAGGAGCAATCGAACAGGAGATGTGGAGCGCGTCGCCCGTGCCGTGTACGACTGTTCGGGGACCGAGTAGCCCGGCCAGTCCGGCAGTGGGGTTGCGGCAGGAGGCGCGCTCATCGGGCGTCAGCGGACGGGCCGACGGGAACCGGACGAGGGGACCGCCGCGCCGCCCGCGACGTCCGGGACGCGGCGTGGCCGGCGACTCCGCAGCGGGGACAGAACGGCAGATCCGGGACGACGTGGTCGCACTGCGGGCACAAGACCACGTCGTCCGGGGACGCACGGTCAGGTTCTTCCAGGAG
>NZ_JAVROT010000209.1:0-35968 GCF_032162605.1 Mycobacterium sp.
CGAACAGGATCTGCATGCCGACGCAGATACCGAGCACCGGGTGGCCCTTCGCCAACCGCTCCGCGACGATCTTGTCGCCGTTCACTGCGCGAAGCCCCGTCATGCACGCTTCGTATGCGCCGACCCCGGGGACCACCAGACCGTCCGCTGCCGAGGCGGCGGCGGGATCGGCAGTCACCTCGACGTCGGCGCCGACACGCTCGAGCGCACGCTGGGCCGACCGGAGGTTGCCCGAACCATAGTCGAGGACAACGACTTTCGTCGTCACAAACTGCCCTTCGTCGACGGCACGCCGGATACTCGCGGATCCGGCTCGACGGCTTGGCGCAGCGCCCGAGCCACGGCCTTGAACTGGGCCTCGGTGATGTGGTGCGGATCGCGGCCGTAGAGGGTGCGCACGTGCAGGGCGATGCGCGCGTTGTAGGCGAGCGACTCGAAGACGTGCCGGTTGATCACCGTGTGGTACGGCGCGCTCGTACCCGCAATCGTGAAGTGCACCATGAAGTCCGGTTCGCCGCAGTGGACGAAGTATGGCCTGCCCGACACGTCGACGGCGGCGTGCGCCAGCGTCTCGTCCATGGGGATGAACGCGTCGCCGAACCGGCGGATGCCCTTCTTGTCGCCGAGTGCCTCGCCGAGGGCTTGTCCGAGCACGATGGCGGTGTCCTCCACCGTGTGGTGGCCCTCGATCTCGACATCACCCTTGGCATGCACGGTCAGGTCGAACCTGGCGTGGCTACCGAGGGACGTCAGCATGTGGTCGAAGAACGGTACACCGGTGCTGATGTCGGTCTGACCGGTGCCATCGAGGTCGATCTCGACGACGATGTCGGATTCCTTGGTCCTGCGTTCGACGCGTGCGCGACGGGTCACGATGCTCCTCGGAGGCTCTGCTGGACGAGTTCGGTTTCGGAAATGCGTGCGCTCGTGTCGAGCAGCACGTCGTTCTCGTCGACGAGGCCGGTGGTGGCGCGCAGGAAGCCAGGGATGCCGACATCGCGGATGAGCACGCCGGCGTCGAGGTAGCGCTGCCATGCCGCGGGCGCGTCGGCGAACTCGCCGAACAGCACGAAGTTCGCGTCGCTGGGAATCACGCGGAACCCCATGTTCGCCAAGGCTTCCGACACCCGGTTGCGTTCGGCGATCAGCCTGGCGACGCTGCCGAGGGTGTCGTCAGCGTGTCGCAGGGCGGCGCGCGCGGCAGCCTGAGTGAGCACGGACAGGTGGTAGGGCAGACGGACGAGCAGCAGCGCATCGATGACGGCGGGATCCGCGGCGAGGTAACCGAGGCGACCGCCCGCGAACGCGAACGCCTTGCTCATCGTGCGGGTGACGATGAGCTTCGTCGGATGGTCGGCCAGAAGTCGCACCGCACTGGGCTCCGACGAGAATTCGCCGTACGCCTCGTCGACGATCACGATGCCCGGCGCGACATCCAGCAGCCTGCGCAGGTCCTCGAGCGGGACGCTCTGGCCCGACGGGTTGTTCGGGCTGGCCAGGAAGACGACGTCGGGTCGCCGGTCGGTGATGGCGGCAACGGCCACGGCCACGTCGAGTCCGAAGTCATCGGCTCGCTTCGCCTCGAGCCAATCGGTCTGTGTCCCGTCGGAGATGATGGGATGCATCGAATACGAGGGGACGAACCCGATGGCGCTGCGGCCGGGACCGCCGAACGCCTGGAGCAACTGTTGCAGAATCTCGTTGGAGCCGTTGGCCGCCCAGAGATTCTCGGTGCTCAGTGCGACGCCGGTCTGCGAGCTGAGGTAGGACGCGAGGTCGGCCCGCAGCGCGATCGCGTCGCGGTCGGGATAGCGGTGCAGCTCGGCCGCCGCGTCCCGCACCGACGCTGCGACGTCTTCGACCAGTGCCTGGGTCGGCGGGTGCGGATTCTCATTCGTGTTGAGCCGCACCGGAACCGCTAGCTGAGGCGCGCCGTACGGCGACTTGCCGCGCAGGTTGTCCCGCAGGGGAAGGTCGTCCAGGGTGATCTTGCTCATTTCACTGGCCGCATCCCCGAGTCGCTGCGCTCCGGCCCGCCGAACCTCCGTCGGACGGCCTCCCCGTGCGCGGGCAGGTTCTCGGCCTGCGCCAAGGTGATGACGTATCCCGACACGTCCTTCAGCGCCGCCTCCGTGTAATCGACGACGTGGATGCCGCGCAGGAAGGTCTGCACCGACAGTCCACTGGAGTGTCTGGCGCATCCCGCGGTGGGCAGCACGTGGTTGGAGCCTGCGCAGTAGTCACCCAGGCTCACCGGGGACCAGGGACCGACGAATATCGCTCCGGCAGATCGCACCCGGCCCGCGACGGCGGAGGCGTCGAGCGTCTGTATCTCGAGGTGTTCGGCGGCGTATGCGTTGACCGTTCGAAGGCCGGCGTCGACGTCGTCGACGAGCACGATGGCGGATTGTCGTCCGGTGAGGGCCGCGGTGACGCGTTCGCGATGCACGGTGGACTCGAGCTGTGTCGTGAGTTCGGCATCCGTTGCGTCGGCCAACTCGGTGCTAGTGGTGACGAGAACGGAGGCCGCCATCTCGTCGTGCTCGGCCTGGCTGATGAGGTCGGCGGCGATGTGGACCGGGTCGGCGGAGTGGTCGGCGAGGATGGCGATCTCCGTCGGGCCGGCCTCCGCGTCGATGCCCACCGCCGACCGGCAGATCCGTTTGGCGGCGGTCACGTAGATGTTCCCTGGGCCGGTGATCATGTCGACCGGCGCCAGTTCGGCGCCGTCGGTGTCGCTACCGCCGTGGGCGAGCAGCGCGACGGCCTGCGCCCCGCCGACCGCCCACACCTCGTCGACCCCCAACATGCGGGCGGCAGCCAGGATCGTGGGATGGGGAAGTCCGCCGAATTCGGCCTGCGGTGGGCTCGCGACGACCAGCGACTCCACGCCCGCAGTCTGCGCGGGGACGACGTTCATCACGACGCTGGACGGGTAGACGGCGTTGCCGCCGGGAACGTAGAGGCCCACCCGCTCGACCGGCACCCAGCGTTCGGTGACCGTAGCTCCTGGCGCCAGCGTCGTCGTGGTGTCGATGCGCCGCTGGTCGGCGTGCACGGCGCGCGTTCGTTCGATGGCGACCTCGAGGGCGACGCGCACATCGGCGTCCAGCTCGGCGAGTGCCTTTTCCAGCTGTGCCTGAGGCACCAGAACCGTCGTGGGCCTAACCCCGTCGAAGGCCTCCCCATACTCGAGGGCAGCCGCCGCGCCCCGCTCGATGACGGCATCGACGATCGGCCGTACCTTCGGCACCACCGCGTCGACGTCGACCCCACCGCGCGGCAGCACGGCACGCAGCTCGGCTGTCGAGAGCTGCTCGCCCCGCAGGTCGATGCGGGACATGTTCGGAGCCGAGGCATTCACGCCGTCTATTGTCCCAGAGCAGCACAAATCAGAATTCGGGAGCCATCATGTCAGCGTCAAACTCGAGGGAAGACCACCCCAACCACTCGCCTGGCGTGCCCATGCTCATGCCGGTTTGGTTGGAGCGGTTTCAGATCAAGTACGTCTATCCGCTACTCCGGCCGTTGTCGAAGCGGATGCCGGGCTTCGCGGTGATCAAGCACCGCGGCCGCACGTCGGGCAAGGACTTCGGGCAAGGACTACGAGACCATCGTCACCGCCTACCGCAACGGCAGCGTGCTGGCGATCGGGCTGATCCACGGCAAGACCAACTGGGTCAAGAACGTCCTCGCGGCGGGTGAGGCCGACATTCACGTCGGCCGCAAGGATCTGCACCTGGTGAACCCCCGGGTGCTGCCGGCGGGCACGGTCGACCCGACGCTTCCGCGAATCCCCCGGATGCTCGCGAAGCGTCAGGGCACCTTCGTCGCGGATGTCGCGTAAAACTCGTTTGAGCTGACCTCCGACCGCCTGCGAGACTGTGGGTCATGGCCTTCGACGTCTGGCTGGCATTCATCGGTGCGGCGATCCTCATCGCGGTGTCGCCCGGCGTGGGAGCGATCCAGTCGATGGCCGTCGGCCTGACACACGGCGTGCGTCGCGGCTACTGGAGCATCCTGGGGCTCGAGACCGGCCTGATGCTGCAACTGACGCTGGTGGCCGTCGGGCTGGGTGCGGCCGTCGCCAGTTCGATCGTGGCGTTCAACGTGATCAAGTGGATCGGCGTCGCCTATCTCGCATATCTCGCGGTGCGGCAATGGCGTTCGGTCACGACCGATCTGCGCGAGCAGGTCGGGAAGTCCGTCGACGGCGGTCGGCTGTCGCTCGTCGTCCGCGGCTTTCTCATCAACACGACGAACCCGAAGGGGCTGGTGTTCTTCCTCGCCGTGCTACCGCAGTTCGTGGTGCCGACGGCGCCGCTGCTTCCTCAGTACCTGGCGATCGGCGCGACGATGGTCGCCGTCGACCTGGTCGTGATGGGCCTGTACACCGGTCTGGCGGTGCGACTCGTCGAGTGGCTGCACACGCCTCGTCAGGAGACCGCACTCAACAGAGTCTTCTCCGGGTTGTTCGCCACGGCCGCCCTGGTGCTCTCGCTGGTGCGTCGCGCTGCTGCCACGTGATCGTTTGTCATCTGCAGAGTTCGGCGACCCTGGCGTTCTCCGTGCCGGCGGCCTGCAGCCTGGCCGCCTGATCCGGATCGGTGTTCTGCGCGCCCGCGGTGGCGGCAGCGCCGATGTCCATCAGCGTGTTGGCAAACTTCTGCACGGCATCGGAGAGCTCGGCGGGGGTGGCGTCGTCGAGACGATGAAGCAAATAGTGGCCACCTTCTGACAGCGAGAGCCGCGCGTTGGCAGCCACCGCGAGTGAGCCCGTGACGTCACCGTCGCCGCCGGGACTCTGCAGGTTGGTGTTCAACGAAACACCCCTACGCACGAGATTCGCTGCGCCACATGCGGCCACCTTCGCCTCGGACTGCTGGGCGGCGCTGAACACGCCGGCCGACGGCTTCGGTGCTGGACGAAGGGCAGTCCACGAAGCCAGACCCAGAGCGGCGAGCGCGAGGACCAGAGCCGTGATCGCCAGCCCGCTCCCGCGCCGTAGCGGCTCTACGGACGGAGGGCTAGTGAACGCATCGGTCGACATGGCGCGATCCTAACCGCCGGCAAAGCGAGATCGGGTGCGCGAAACCCGAAGGATCCTCAGAGGTCGAGGCCGACGTCGAGTATCCGCACCGAGTGGGTCAACGCTCCGACGGCGAGGTAGTCGACACCGGTCCCGGCATACGCCGCGGCGTTCTCCAGCGACAAGCTGCCCGACGACTCGAGCTTCACCTCCTTGGCGCGGGCAACCCGTCGCTGGACGGCCATCTGCGTCATCCAGACCGGGAAGTTGTCCAACAGGATCAGCGGCGTCGCGCCGAGGTCCTCACCCAGGATGGCGTCGAGCTGCTCCAGCGAGTCGACCTCGACCTCGACGGGCACGTCGGGTGCGACCGCGCGAACGGCGCGCAACGCGGCGACCACCGAACCCGCGGCGGCGACGTGGTTGTCCTTGATCAGCGCCGCATCCCCAAGGCCCATCCGGTGATTGACCCCGCCACCGACGCGCACGGCGTACTTCTGCAGGACGCGAAGTCCAGGCAGGGTCTTGCGGGTGTCGCGGATCTTGGCATCCGTGCCTGCCACCGCCTCGACCCACGCCGCGGTGGTGCTGGCGATGCCGGACAGGTGGCAGACCAGATTCAGCATGGTGCGTTCGGCGGTCAGCAGGCCCAGCGTGGGCGCTTCGAGCACCAGCAGCGGGTCTCCCGGCTCCAACCGGGTGCCGTCGTCGATGCGGTCGACGACGCCGTACTCCCCCACGCCGATGACCTCGTCGAGCACCAGCAACGCGATGTCGACGCCCGCTGCGACGCCCGCCTGTCTGCTCACCATCGACGCCTTGGTGGTGGCATCGGCGGGAACCGTCGCCAGCGAGGTCACGTCCGGGCCGTAGCGCAGGTCCTCGGACAACCCGCGCGAGATGATAGCCCGCGCCTCGGCAAGCTCGTCGTCGTTCAGCGTCATGAGCTGCACACGTCGACCGGGCGGGCGACGGCAACCCGGCCGGTCGCGGCGTCGAACCTGACGGCGCCACTCACCGCGCGGGCCGGATCCAGGTCGGGGTGGTCGGAGCGGTGGTGGCAACCACGAGACTCGACACGGTCGAGCGCCGCGGCCGCCACCGCAGCAGCCGTCACCGTCAACGCGGCGTCCTCGAAGTCGGCGCGACTGGCCAGGTTGCGAGCCCGCGCAGTGCTCAATAGCTCAGTGAGGGTGAGCAATCCGACGTAGTCGCGGACCACGGAGGCGTGACGAGTCGTGCCCCGCTGCAGCTCTGCCCGCGGCAGTGCCACCCTTGGTTCCAAGTCGGGGGACGCGCGCCTCGGGTCCGACGCCGCCGCATACTCGGCAGCGAGAGCGCCCGCCCGGTGTCCGACCACGAGTCCCTCAAGAAGGGAGTTGGACGCCAGCCGGTTGGCGCCGTGCATCCCGGTGCGCGCCACCTCGCCCGCGGCGAACAGGCCTGCGAGTTCGGTACGTCCGTACACGTCGGTCACGACACCGCCGCAGCTGTAGTGGGCACCGGGCACCACCGGGATCAGCTGCCGGGTGGCGTCCACCCCTGCCGCCAAGCACGCCGCGTTCACGGTGGGGAACCGCCGCGCGAAGTCGGCGACGCTGCGCGCATCGAGATAGACGCAGGAGTCGCCCGTCAGGGCCAGCCGCGCGTCGATGGCCGCGGCCACCACGTCGCGCGGGGCGAGGTCACCCATCGGATGGATGCCGGTGGTCACGGAGTCGCCGCGCGCATCGACGAGGATCGCACCCTCACCGCGGAGCGCCTCGGTGATCAGTGGCCGTCGCCCACCCGCGTGGCCGTCGTACAGCATCGTCGGATGGAACTGGATGAACTCGAGGTCGCTGACCGGCAGGCCCGCCCACAGTGCCAGGGCGATTCCGTCGCCCGTCGAACCCTCGGGGTTGGTCGTCGCCGAGAACAGGTGACCGAGGCCCCCCGTCGCCAGAATCACCGACGCGGCATGGATGACTCCCAGCCCTTCGTCGCTGCGGACCAGCACACCCGTGATGCCGCCCGAGTCCTGAAGCACCTGCAGCGCAACGTGATTGCGTCTGATGTCGAGAGTGGCGGCAGCGTGGTCGAGAGCCCGTTGCACCTCGGCCCCGGTCGCGTCTCCGCCGGCGTGGATGATCCGACGTCGGGAATGGCCGCCCTCGCGGGTCAGTGACCATCGGCCAGGCCCCGACTCGTCGAACCGAGCACCGTAGTCGACCAGTTCGGCCACGGCGGCGTACCCGTCGGCGACGATCGACGTCACCGCCCCCGGATCGCACAGACCGCCGCCCGCGGCCAACGTGTCTGCGACGTGCGCCTCGATGGAGTCGTCGGTCCGCGGCACCACGACGGCGATTCCACCCTGGGCGTAGAACGTCGCGGTCTCACTCGCCTTGCTGAGCAAGACCACCCGCCCGCCACGGCGGTGCGCCGCCAGCGCCGCGGCCAACCCGGCGACACCCGTGCCGATGACGACGACGTCGGCGCGCTGCTGCCAGTAGCCAGCCAGAGGACCTGAGCCGCCGCAACCCGACCCATCCCGGGTCGCCTTGCTCCTGTCCTCCGGACTGGAGCTGCTCATTCCCCGCCGCCGGGCTGCCCGATCTCGATCATGCGCTGAACGCTGGCGCGCGCCAGTCGAGCGGTGTCTTCGTCGACGTGCACCTCGTCAGCGCCCTCGACGAGACAGCGCAGCAGGGCCGCCGGGGTGATCATCTTCATGTACCTGCAGGATGCCCGGTCGTTGACGGCACGGAAGTCGACTTCGGGTGCGGCGCGACGCAACTGGTGCAGCATGCCGACCTCGGTGGCAACCAGCACCTGACGGGCGCGGGTCTGCCTGGCAGCGGCCAACATGCCGCCGGTCGAGAGGATCTTCACGCGATCGTCGGGGAATGCCCCCTCGCCGGCCAGGTACAGCGCGGACGTCGCGCAGCCGCACTCCGGGTGAACGAACAGGTCCGCATCGGGATGGGCTTTGGCCTGCGCGGCGAGTTCGTCACCGTTGATGCCGGCGTGCACGTGGCACTCACCCGCCCAGATGTGCAGATTCTTGCGGCCGGTGATGCGCCTGACGTGCGCGCCGAGGAACTGGTCGGGGCAGAACAGCACCTCGCGGTCCTCGGGAATGGAGGCAACGACCTCCACGGCGTTGGACGACGTGCAGCAGATGTCCGTGAGGGCCTTCACGGCAGCCGTGGTGTTGACGTAGGACACCACGACGGCGTCGGGGAACTCGTCCTTCCACGCGCGCAGATCGTCGGCGGTAATCGAATCGGCCAGCGAGCAGCCCGCCCGCTGGTCGGGGATCAGCACGGTCTTCGACGGGCTGAGAATCTTGGCGGTCTCGGCCATGAAGTGCACCCCGCAGAACACGATGGTGTCCTCGGATGCCTCGGCCGCGATCCGCGACAGCGCCAGTGAGTCGCCGACGTGATCGGCCACGTCCTGGATCGCAGGCAGTTGGTAGTTGTGCGCCAGCAGCGTGGCGCCGCGCAGGTCGGCGAGCCGCCGCACCTCTGCTGCCCACTCGTCGTCCCCGATCACGCCGCCGTAGCCGCCGGGGCCGTTCGTGATCTGCGCGGCCCAGCCGCCACGTGACTCCGTGGTCAGGTCCAATACCGTCATGGCCGTCTCCTTTGATCCGGACGGGGTTTTCGACTTATGATCGAAAACATGTCCAATATTAGCACTGCCCACGAAGTGCTAGCCGTCGTCTTTCAAGTTCGGCAGCTCTCAACCCCGAACCCGCAGCTCAGCGTCCTGCTATGGGAGCGCGCCATGGATCCGCAACGCGGCGCCTGGTCACTGCCCGGCGGTCGCCTGCGTCACGACGAGGACATGACGAGTTCAGTCAGACGCCAACTTGCCGAGAAGGTCGACCTGCGGGAACTGACTCACCTCGAACAGCTCGAGGTGTTCTCCAACCCGCACCGCGTCCCCGGCCCGCGCACCATCGCGTCGACATTCCTCGGTCTGGTGCCCTCCCCCGCAACCCCCGCGTTACCACCCGACACCCGCTGGCATCCGGTGGGCGCGCTGCCGCCGATGGCGTTCGACCATCGGCCGATGATCACCCACGCCCACACCAGGCTGATCGCCAAACTCTCCTACACCAATATTGGATTCGCTTTGGCACCAAGGGAATTCGCCCTGTCGACACTGAAGGACGTGTACGACGCTGCGCTCGGGTACGAGGTGGACGCCACCAACCTGCAGCGCGTGCTGGCCCGCCGCGGGGTGATCACACCCACCGGCACCACCGCCAAGTCCGGCCGTAGCGGTGGCAGGCCCGCCGCGCTCTACCGCTTCACCGAAGCTCAGTACCGCGTCACCGACGAGTTCGCCGCTCTACGCCCCCCGACTTAACGGGACCCCTAATTGGGTTTAAGGATTCCTTAAGAGAGAATGGCGGGATGAACTCTGGCAGTGCAACCGCCTCAACCGGTGCCGAGTGGATAGGACGAGCACCCCACGAGGAGCTGCGCCGCAGGACACGCCCAGTACTGCCCGACGTCGACCCGTTCCACGTCCCACCCCCGGGTTTCGAACATGCCAGGCCGGGCACCGTGCTGCGATCCCGCGACGTCGAGCTCGCCTTCCTCGGTATGGTGCCCCAGAAGCTGACGGCCACCCAGCTGTTGTACCGATCCACCGATCTGAACGGTCTCCCGATGGCCGCCGTCACCACCGTCGTGGTGCCCGCCGACCGGCCTGTCGGCAGCAAGGGTCCGATCCTGTCCTACCAGTGCGCGATCGATGCGGTCGCCGGACGTTGCTTCCCGTCCTACGCGCTCCGGCGCGGGGCCAAGGCCGTTGGAGCACTGGCGCAGTTCGAGTTCCTACTGGTGTCCGCGGCACTGGCCGAGGGCTGGGCCGTGTCGATCCCCGACCATGAAGGGCCCCAAGGTATTTGGGGGGCACCGTACGAGCCCGGGTACCACATTCTCGACGGCCTGCGCGCGGTGCTGAACCACGACGCGCTCAACCTCTCGACCGACGCTCCCATTGGACTCTGGGGCTATTCCGGCGGCGGCCTCGCCACCGCATGGGCGACAGAGGTGTACGCGGACTACGCGCCGGAACTCAAGCTCGTTGGCGCCGTGCTCGGTTCCCCCGTAGGCGACCTCGGGCACACGTTCCGCAGGCTCAACGGCACCTTCTTCTCCGGGCTGCCTGCGATGGTCGTCGCGGCGCTGTCGCACGTCTATCCGGAACTGGATCGCGTCATCAACGAGCACGTCACCGCCGAGGGCAAGGCGATGCTGGCCGACATCCAACGGATGACGACCGCGCACGCCGTACTCAAGCTGATCCGCAAGGACATGGGCAACCTGGTCGACGAGCCACTGGAGAACATTCTCCGGACGCCAGAGGTTCAGCACGTCTTCGACAGCATCAAGCTCGGTACCGCTGCACCGAGCATCCCAGTCCTCATCGTCCAAGCGGTGCACGACGAGCTGATCTCGGTCGGGGACATCGACGAACTCGCGGACGCGTACTCGGCGGGTGGTACCGACGTCACCTACCACCGCGACATGCTCTGCGAGCACCTGCTGCTGCATCCACTTTCCGCGCCCATGACGCTGCGCTGGTTGCGTGACCGGTTCGCGGGACGGCCGCCCACGACCAATCGGGCGCGCACCAAGTGGCCGACGCTGTTGAACCCGTCGACCTACCGGGGCATGCTCCGGTTGGGGCTCATCTCGGCGAAGGTGATGACGGGTCGGCGGGTGGATCGCCTGCCGCTGTCGGAACTGGATCGATAGGCCCGACTGGAGCCACCGCGTAGGCCACCTCGATGGGTGGCCACGCGCCGAGGTCGTCACGCTTGGTCGACAACGCGCAGATCGCATACACGAGCGCGGCGACGCCGGCGGGGAAGACGACCGAGGCAGCGATCTGCAGCGGAGTGTGGCCGAAGAACACCGCGGGCGCTTCGTGCGTGTAGACGACGCGATGCTCCGGCGAGATCGGCGCCGCCGCCAGGTCAACGGCTCCGTAACGCCAGCGTGCCAGGGCGGCGCCGACGCCCGCGGCGGCGCCTGCCGACGCGAGCGCGCCGATCGACAGGGCGCCAATCAGGAGCGGACCCCGATGGGGCCGCCACTGCCACGCGGCCACGGCAGCGGATACGGCAAGCACGAAGAGCAGACCCGTCATCACGAACGCGCCGAGGAAGACGAGGTCGGACTCGTCGCCGACGTATCCGCGGACGCGGTCGCCGCCCTTGGTGAGTGCAAGAACGATCTGGATCGGCGGTGCCAGCCACGCCCACGCCGCGCCGACGACCACACCGAGTAGCGCGAGACCCAGAACGACCCGCGCGGCTGCCCCGAGATGCGAAAGGCGGGGCGGCTCAACGTGATCAGGCCGAAAGTCGGGTGCGCTCATCGGTACATTCTGCTCTTCGCGCAAGCGCTCATCGCCACTCATCCAGATCCTTGGAGTCCAGCTCGCCATGTCGCGAGCACTTCGCCGACCATCCGTCGGGGCGCACCTGAACGATCATCCTCCGTCCGCAGTCGGCGCAGAACCGGGGAGGCTCGAGGCCGAGTCGGGCGGCCGCGGGAACGGCCGTGGGACCGGACATGCCCTCGGCTTCGCCCGTGTAGACGTTGAACTTCGTCGGCATTGCTAGATGGAGGCGTTCAGCGCCTTGATCGGCATCTGCAGATCGTCGAGCAGCTCGAGATCAGCCTCAGCCGGCCTTCCAAGCGTGGTCAGGTAGTTGCCGACGATGACCGCATTGACACCGCCGAGGATCCCCTGCTTGGCGCCGAGGTCACCGAGGGTGATCTCGCGTCCGCCGGCGAACCGGAGCATCGTGCGCGGCAACGCGAGCCGGAACGCGGCGACGGCCTTCAGCGCCTCCGTTGCGGGCAGCACCTCCAGGTCGCCGAACGGCGTGCCAGGACGCGGGTTGAGGAAGTTCAGCGGCACCTCGTGTGGGTTGAGCTCCGCGAGGTTGGCAGCGAACTCGGCACGCTGTTCCAGCGTCTCGCCCATGCCCAGGATTCCGCCGCAGCAGACCTCCATCCCGGCGTCGCGCACCATCTCCAGGGTGCCCCAGCGCTCTTCCCAGGTGTGTGTCGTCACGACGTTGGTGAAGAACGACCGCGCGGTCTCGAGGTTGTGGTTGTAGCGGTGCACACCCATCGCCGCCAAGCGGTCGACCTGCTCCTGGGTGAGCATGCCCAGCGAGCAGGCGATCTGGATGTCGACCTCGTTTCGGATGGCCTCGATGCCAGCCGCGACCTGCGCCAGTAGCCGTTCGTCGGGACCACGCACGGCCGCGACGATGCAGAACTCGGTGGCACCGGACTTGGCGGTCTGCTTGGCCGCCTCCACCAGGCTGGGAATGTCGAGCCAGGCGCTGCGGACCGGCGACGCGAAGAGCCCCGACTGGGAGCAGAAGTGGCAGTCCTCCGGGCAGCCGCCGGTCTTGAGGCTGATGATGCCCTCGACCTCGACCTCGGGGCCGCACCACTTCATCCGGACCTCGTGGGCGAGTGCCAGCAGGTCCTCGAGCTGATCGTCGGGCAGCTGCAGCACCTGCAGGATCTGGCTCTGGTCGAGCCCTTCGCCGCGCTCGAGCACCTGCTGCCGGGCCAGACCCAACACATCCACGACTTCTAGGGCCTGCTGCGCCACTCCGCACTCCTCCTACACTGAGAACTTGAACGGTGTTTAGGCTACAGGGGTGCAACTGCACCGACACGATGTGGTCGAGAAGGCCACTGCGCTCCTCGACGATTACGGAATCGCCGACTTGACGATGCGGCGACTCGCCCGCGAACTCAACGTCACTCCCGGGGCGCTCTACTGGCACTTCGCCGACAAGCAGGAGCTTCTGGGAGCGGTCGCCGACCGGATCCTCGAGCCTGCGACGACGAGGGTGGCCGACGCCCAGTGGGACGAGCGCGTCCTCGCGATCTGCTCGGCGCTGCGCAACGCCCTGTTGTCGGCCACCGACGGCGCCGAGCTCGTCTCGGCCAGCTTCTCTGCTGGGAAGTCCAGCCGCATCACCGAGATCCTGCGCGGCCTGACCATCGCCGCGACCGAGGCTGGCATCGTCGCGCCGAACGCCGACCTGGCCGCCAGGACGGTGCTGTACTACGTTCTCGGATTCACCGCCGACGAACAGTCCCGCCTCCAGTGGGACGCAGCGGGCGCGCTGTCCGACGATCAGTCCGTGATGGCGACGAACCCCAACGGACGCTTCGCCTTTGGGCTGGGTCTGCTGGTGGACGGAATGTCGGCGCACCGATTCTCAGGCGATCAGGGTGTCGACTCTGGCGTCGCCATCCCATCGACGTAAGCCCGCGAAGGTGCCGACGATGCCGCCTGCACCGATCAACTCCAACGCCGCTGCGAGATCGGCCGCCGCGAGCCGCCGACTCAACGTCACGTGTGGCGTCCACTGACCGGGACGTGCGTGCTGAAACGCCGCCGGCGTCAGATACGGCGCACAGATCGAGTCGACTGACTCGTGCAACCGCAGCAGCCCGGCTGCAGGCACGACGAGGCGAGCCAAGGTCAGGGTCTTGCGACCGAAGACCATCGGCGCACCGATGAGGCAGTCCAGTGGAAGCTGCTTGGCGGGTTCCCACAGCGCCGCGTCGACGGCCGGGTCGATGCGTTCGCCGACGGTCAGGGTCACGTGCGGGCGGTTGGTCGGTGACTGGTGCTGCCCCTGGCTGGGCAGTCCGGCCTCCGCGAGGGCCGTCCAGTCGCGGACGACGACCGCCTCGGTGCGCTGGTCGAAGAGCAGTTCGACGGAGTGGGCCATGCCTACAGACTCTGCACCCAGTCGACGGCGAATGCCCGTGTGCTGATCTCTGCGAACGCCTCAGCCGTCGACCGGCCCAAGCCCCATGGCAGCACCGCGCGGACTCTGGCGATGTGTTCGAGTGCCTCGCGGTTCGACAGCTCGGCGTGGCCTGGCTCATCGGGCCACGCGCCGATCACCAGACCTGCACATGGAATACCGTGCGCCTCAAGCGATTCCACCGTGAGGGCGGCATGGTTCAGGGTGCCCAGACCGGGTCGGACGACGACGAGGACGGCGGCGTCGAGGTCGGAGGCCAGGTCGCGCAGTGTCACCCCCTCGGCACCGATCTCGACCAGCAGGCCGCCGGCGCCCTCGACGAGGACGAGCCTGCCCGGACGGTCGACCGTGGTGACCAGATCGACGAGTTCGGCGCGTGTCGGCAGCGCCAGCCCTGCTCGATGCGCGGCGGCGACGGGTGCGAGCGGCTCGGGATAGCGCCATCCCGATGTCAGCAGGTCGACACCGGAGAGGCGAGCCACCTCGGCCAGGTCGTCGTCACCGTCTGCCGCTCCCGTCTGCACGGGCTTGCACACCGCCACGTCAAGGCCGGCAAGGCGGGCGCGGCACGCCAGCGCCGCGGTCGCGATGGTCTTGCCGACACCGGTGTCCGTACCGGTGATGACGACGCAGCTCACGCCCGGACCGTCGCGAGGACCTCCGTCAAGACGCGTCGGGCCACGTCGAGGTCTTCATCCGTCAGCGAGGCACGCGCGGTGAGCCGCAGCCGCGACGTTCCGGCGGGCACCGTCGGCGGACGGAAGCACCCGACCCGTACGCCGCCGTCCAGGCACGCCGTGGCCGCCGACAGCGCCACTTCCGGTGCGCCGAGGATGACCGACACCACCGCGGACCCCGGCACCTCGGGCACGGCACACATCTCGGCGAGGGCCGCGGCGCGCTGCAGCACCGCGGCAGCCCGCCACGGTTCGGCGACGAGCACGTGCAGCGCAGCAAGGGCCGCACCGACCGCGGCGGGCGCCAGCCCGGTGTCGAAGATGAACGGCCGCGCGGCGTCGACCAGGTGGGCGCGCACCGGAGCTGGCCCGAGCACGACGCCGCCCTGACTGCCGAGGGCCTTCGACAACGTCGTCGTGACGACCACGTCGGGGGCGCCCGCCAATCCCACCTCGTGGACTAGGCCCCGTCCGCCGTGTCCACGCACCCCGAGGCCGTGCGCCTCGTCGACGATCAGCAGGGCGCCGTGGCGACGGCACACGGCGTGCAGGGAGCGCAACGGCGCCATCACCCCGTCCGCACTGAACACGGAGTCGGTGACCACCACCGCCCGTTCCTCGGCGCGACTCTGCAGCGCGGCCTCGACGGCGCCCACCTCACGGTGCGGTGTCACCACGACGCGCGACTTGGACAGCCGGCAGGCGTCGACCAGCGAAGCATGCGTCAGCGCGTCGGACACCAGCAGCGAGCCCGCTCCCGAGAGGGCAACCACCGCACCGAGATTCGCGGTGTAGCCCGACGAGAACACCAGCGCCGACTCGGCGCCGACGAAGTCGGCCAGTGCGGTCTCGAAAGCCTCGTGCAGTTCGGTGTTGCCCGTGACCAGCCGCGAGCCCGTCGATCCTGCGCCCCAGGTGCGAAGCGCCTCGACACCGCCGTCGATCACGTCGGGATGCTGCGACAGGCCCAGGTAGTCGTTGGACGCCAGATCGAGTTCGGCTCCCACCGGCTGCCGCACGCGCAGGACCCTCCGCAGCCCAGCGGCGCGCCGGTGCCGCTCGACCTCGTCGAGCCAGGCCAGCGGCGAAAGACCTGCGCGCGTCACTGATGCTCCTCCCAAACTTGAACAGCGTTCAGGTTAGCGCACGCGCCGCGCCGACCATCGCCGAGCCGATCCGAGCCACCTCGTCGGGAGTGCACACATACGGTGGCATCGCGTAGACGAGGTTGCGGAACGGGCGAAGCCAGACCCCGTGCCGCAACGCGGCGTCGGTCGCCACCCCCATGTCCACGGGCTCGCGCATCTCGATCACCCCGATCGCGCCGAGCACCCGGACGTCCGCCACCCCGGGGAGCTCAGCCGCCGGGGCGAGGCCCGCCGCCAGCCCCGCCTCGATGTCACGCACCCGCTGCTGCCAGTCCTGACCGATCAGCAACTCGACCGAGGCCACCGATACGGCACAGGCCAGCGCGTTGGCCATGAACGTCGGCCCGTGCATCAGCGCCCCAGGCTCGCCGGAGCTGATGGTCTCGGCGACGTCGGTGGTACACAGCGTTGCCGCCAACGTGAGGTATCCACCGGTCAACGCCTTGCCCACGCACATGATGTCCGGGCAGACGCCGACGTGGTCGGCCGCGAACAGCTCACCCGTCCTACCGAATCCGGTGGCGATCTCGTCGAAGATCAGCAGCACGTCGTGGCGGGTGCAGGCCTCCCGCAGATCCACCAGGTACCTGGGATCGTGGAACCGCATTCCTCCCGCGCCCTGGACCACCGGTTCGACGATGACGGCCGCCAGCTCGTGCGCGTGGTCGGCGAGTTGCTCCTCGAACGCCGCGCTGTAGGCGGGGTCGTAGTCTCGTGGCACCTGCGGCGCGAACACCTGGGCCGTCAGCACGTCCGTCCAGATCGAGTGCATGCCGCCGTCGGGATCGCAGACGCTCATGGGGGTGAACGTGTCGCCGTGGTAGCCGCCTCGCCAGGTCATCAGGCGGTGCTTCGCCGGCCTACCCAGACTCCTCTGGTGCTGCAGCGCCATCTTCGCGGCGACCTCGACCGCCACCGACCCCGAGTCACTGAAGAACACCGTGTCGAGACCGTCTGGGGTGATCTCGACCAACAACTGGGCCAGCCGCGCGGCGGGCTCATGGGTCAGGCCGCCGAACATCACGTGGTTCAGCGTCGCCAGCTGCCTGGTGATGGCTGCATCGAGGACGGGGTGGCCGTGACCGTGGATGGCGGTCCACCACGAGCTCATCGCGTCGATCACCTCAATCGGCCGACCGGCATCGATGACCGTCAGCGACGTGCCGCGCGCCGCAACCGCCACCACGGCTGGGAGCGAGTCGGCTGAGATCCTGCTGTACGGATGCCACACGTGGGCGGCGTCGATGGCACTGATCTGGTCAGGCGTCAACGCGGGCACCGGGTCATACTCTCTTCGCGCAAGCGCTCATCGTAGCCATCCTCTGTGCGGACGAGCCCCCACCGTAAAACGCGCACGATCCCCGGCATTCGGTAGATTGTCCGACGACCATGTTGACCCTCTCCCCGGCTCGGGCGGTGCCAGACACCAGACCCGGAGCCGCTCAGCGCGCCCTGATGGGCACCCGGACGTCCGGCTTCTACAGGCACGATCTCGACGGCCTGCGCGGTGTCGCCATCGCCTTGGTCGCCATGTTCCACATCTGGTTCGGCCGGGTCTCCGGCGGCGTCGACGTGTTCCTCGCGCTCTCGGGTTTCTTCTTCGGCGGTCGACTCTTGCGCACCGCGCTGACCTCGGGTTCGTCACTGTCCCCGGTACCCGAGGTGAGGCGATTGATCCGGCGGCTGTTGCCCGCCCTGGTCGTGGTGCTCGCTGCCTCGGCCGTGCTCACGATCCTCATCCAACCCGAGACGCGGTGGGAGACCTTCGCCGACCAGAGCCTGGCCAGTCTCGGTTACTACCAGAACTGGGAGCTCGCCAACACCGCGTCGAACTACCTGCGCGCGGGCGAGGCCGTCAGCCCGCTTCAGCACATCTGGTCGATGTCGGTGCAGGGTCAGTTCTACATCGCGTTCCTCGCACTGGTCTTCGGGTTCGCCTACCTGCTACGCAATCGTCTGCGCTCGCACACCAGGGTCGCGCTGATCGTGCTGCTGAGCGTGCTGATGATCGCGTCGTTCGTCTACGCGATCATCGCGCACGACACCGACCAGTCCACCGCCTACTACAACAGCTTCGCCCGCGGATGGGAGCTGCTTCTCGGCACACTGGTGGGGGCCCTGGTGCCGCACGTGCGGTGGCCGATGTGGCTGCGCTCGACGGTGGCCGTGGTGGCGCTTGCGGCGATCCTCTCGTGCGGCGCGTTCATCGACGGAGTGAAGGAGTTCCCAGGGCCGTGGGCTTTGGTACCGGTCGGTGCGACGGTCCTGTTCATCCTCAGCGGCGCCAATCGGATGGCCGATCCCCACATGGCCGCCGTCGACGGTCGACTGCCCGCGGTGAGCCGGCTGCTGGCGACGGCGCCGTTCGTGTCTCTCGGAACGATGGCGTACTCGCTGTACCTCTGGCACTGGCCACTGGTGATCTTCTGGCTGGCGTACTCGGGTCACTCCCGCGCGAACTTCGTCGAGGGCGCGATCGTTCTGCTCGTCGCGGGTGTGCTGGCCTGGTTGACGACGAACTTCATCGAGGAACCCCTGCGCCTGCGCGCGTCCGCGGCGCCGAAGCAGGCCGTGGTGATCCCGCTGCGGACCCGACTGCGCCGGCCGACCATCGTGCTGGGGTCGATCGTCACCCTGCTCGCCGTCGCGCTGACGGCCACGTCGTTCACCTGGCGTGAGCACATGACCATTCAGCGCGCCAACGGCAAGGACCTGGCTGGCCTCTCGTCGCGCGACTACCCCGGTGCGCGCGCCCTCATCAACCACGTCAGAGTGCCCAAGCTCCCGATGCGCCCCACGGTGCTCGAGGCCAAGGACGACATCCCCGAGTCCACGACGCAGGGTTGCATCAGCGACTTCTCCAACACCGACATCATCAACTGCACCTATGGCGACCAAAAGGCCACCCGCACAATCGCGGTGGCCGGCGGGTCACACGCCGAGCACTGGATCACCGCACTTGATCTGCTCGGCCGCATGCACGGCTTCAAGGTCGTCACGTACCTCAAGATGGGCTGTCCTCTCACCACAGAGGAGAACCCGCTGGTGATGGGCGACAACCGGCCCTATCCCAACTGCCGCGACTGGAATCAGAAGGTGATGCCACGGCTGATCGCCGACCGTCCCGCCTATGTCTTCACCACCTCGACGAGACCGTGGAACATCATGGACGGCGACGTGATGCCGAGCTTCTATCTCGGCATCTGGCAGGCCTTCGAGGACGCGGGTATCCCCGTCCTTGCCATGCGCGACACCCCGTGGCTGGTGAAGGACGGTGTGCCGTTCTTCCCCTCCGTCTGCCTTGCCGAGGGAGGCGATGCCATCTCCTGCGGCATCAAACGCTCCGAGGTCCTGTCCGACCACAACCCGACCCTGGACTACCTCGCGCAGTTCCCACTGTTGAAACCACTCGACATGAGTAATGCGGTGTGCCGCCAGGACTACTGTCGCGCCGTGGAGGGAAATGTGTTGCTATACCACGATTCTCATCACATATCGGCTACCTACATGCGCACCATGACCAACGAGCTGGGCCGCCAGATCGCCGCCGCCACCGGCTGGTGGTGAGCCGTGGTCTCCGCCATCTGGCCAGGTACCTCATACCCGCTGGGCGCCACCTATGACGGTGCGGGCACCAACTTTTCGTTGTTCTCCGAGGTTGCCGAGAAGGTCGAACTCTGCCTGATCGGCAAGGACGGAACCGAAGAGCGCGTCAACCTCGACGAGGTCGACAGCTACGTCTGGCATGCCTACCTGCCGACCGTGACCCCGGGGCAGCGCTACGGATTCCGCGTCTCCGGGCCATGGGATCCGGACGCAGGCCATCGCTGCGATCCCTCGAAGTTGCTTCTCGACCCGTACGGCAAGTCGTTTCACGGCGACTTCGACTTCACCCAGGCCCTCTACTCCTACGATCTGGCCGTCGCGAAGGACGATCCGACGGCGACCGGCACCCCACCCATGGTGGACTCGCTCGGCCACACCATGACCAGCGTCGTCATCAACCCGTACTTCAACTGGGGTTCGGACCGGGCGCCCAACACGCCCTACCACGAGACGGTGATCTACGAGGCGCACGTCAAGGGAATGACCCAGACGCATCCGGGCATCCCCGAGGATCAGCGAGGCAGCTACGCCGGGCTGTGCCACCCGGTGATCATCGAGCACCTGAAGTCCCTCAACGTGACGGCCATCGAACTGATGCCGGTGCACCAGTTCATGCACGATCACCGCCTGCTCGACCTGGGTCTGCGGAACTACTGGGGCTACAACACCTTCGGCTTCTTCGCCCCGCACTACCAGTACGCGGCCAACCAGGCCGCGGGCGGTGCCGTCGCCGAGTTCAAGAACATGGTCCGGTCCTTTCACGCCGCAGGGATCGAGGTCATCCTCGACGTCGTCTACAACCACACCGCCGAGGGAAACCACCTCGGTCCGACCGTCAACTTCCGCGGCATCGACAACGCCGGCTACTACCGGCTACTCGACGGTGACCTGAAGCTCTACAAGGACTTCACCGGCACGGGCAACAGCCTCAACGTGCGACACCCCCACTCGCTCCAGCTCATCATGGATTCGCTGCGGTACTGGGTGCTCGACATGCACGTCGACGGTTTCCGCTTCGACCTGGCGTCCACGCTGGCTCGCGAGTTCTACGAGGTGGACCGACTCTCGGCGTTCTTCGACCTGGTCCAGCAGGATCCGGTGATCAGCCAGGTGAAGCTGATCGCCGAACCGTGGGACATCGGCGAGGGCGGCTACCAGGTCGGGAACTTCCCTGGTTTGTGGACCGAATGGAACGGGCAATACCGCGATACTGTGCGCGATTACTGGCGGGGCGAGCCCGCAACACTCAACGAGTTCGCCTCCCGGCTGACGGGCTCATCCGATCTCTACGAGGCCACCGGCCGAAGGCCAAGTGCCAGCATCAACTTCGTCACCGCGCATGACGGCTTCACCCTCGCGGACCTGGTGTCCTACAACGAGAAGCGCAACATGGCCAACGGTGAGGACAACCGCGACGGCGAGAGCCACAACCGATCGTGGAACTGCGGTGTCGAGGGCCCCACCGACGATCCGGAGATCCTCGAATTGCGCGCCAGACAGATGCGCAACATCCTGGCGACCCTGATGGTCAGCCAAGGCACGCCGATGATCAGCCACGGTGACGAGATCGGCCGCACCCAGCACGGCAACAACAACACCTACTGCCAGGACTCCGAGATCGCGTGGATGGACTGGACGCTGTGCGAGACGAACGCCGACCTGATGACCTTCGCGCGCAAGGTGACTGGACTGCGCAAGGACCACCCGGTGTTCCGGCGGCGACGATTCTTCGACGGCAAGCTGATCCGCAGTGGCGATGAAGAGGTCCGTGACATCGCCTGGCTGACCAAGGGCGGGATACCGATGACGCCCGAGGATTGGAACTCGGGCTTCCAATGCGTGGCCGTATTCCTCAACGGCGACGCGATACCCGCTCCGAATGCACGCGGCGAGCGGGTGGTCGACGACACCTTCTTGCTTTGCTTCAACGCACAGTCCGATCCGGTCGAATTCGTGGCCGCCGAAGGCGATTACGCCGCGGAATGGACGGCAGCGCTCGACACGGCGGTGCCGACGGGCAGCACCGATCTGGTGGTCAAATCGGGTGAGACGTTCTCACTACAGGGACGCTCGGTCATCGTCCTGCGCAAGACGGCCTGAAACGATGCCGTCCCGGCGAAGCCTCACCTCGACCTACCGGTTGCAAATGCGCGGCCCCGACAGCGGGCAGGCGTTCACGTTCGCAAACGCACTGGATCAGCTTGACTACCTCGAGGATCTTGGTGTCTCGCACCTGTATCTCTCGCCGATTCTGACCGCGGGCAGGGGGTCGACCCACGGGTACGACGTCACCGATCCCACCACGGTCTCCCCGGAGCTCGGTGGTCCCGACGGGTTGACGCGACTCGCCGAGGCGGCCCATAGTCGGAACATCGGCCTCATTGTTGATATCGTCCCCAACCACGTCGGCGTGGAGGATCCAAGCCAGAATGTCTGGTGGTGGGACGTGCTCCAACACGGCCACGAATCCGCGTACGCGTCGTTCTTCGACATCGACTGGAATCTTGACCCCGCGCACCGGATCGTCCTGCCGGTGCTCGGAGAAGACGACGACGTCGATGGACTGACGGTCGACGGGGACGTGCTGCGACTCGGTGACCGCACGTGGCCGATCGCGCCGGGCACCGGCGCCGGATCGGGCGCGGAGGTATACGAACGGCAGCACTACAGGCTGATCGGGTGGCGTCACAATGTGTGCGGCTACCGGCGCTTCTTCTCCATCACCTCACTTGCGGGACTGCGGCAGGAAGACCGTGCCGTGTTCGACGCCTCCCACGTCGAGGTCAAGCGGTGGTTCTCGGAAGGTCTCGTCGACGGCCTTCGCATCGACCACCCGGACGGATTGTCCAATCCCGCTGGCTATCTCGAATGGCTTCGCGAGCTCACCGGCCCCGCGGCCTGGATCGTCGTCGAGAAGATCCTCGCCCCTGACGAAGCCCTCGAACCGAGCCTGCCGGTGGCGGGAACCACCGGATACGACGCGCTGCGCGAGATCGGCGGTCTCCTCGTCGATCCGCGCGGAGCCACCGATGAGCCGGACCATCTCGCGTTCGAGACCGGCCGACTGAAGGTGGCCTCGGCCACCGGCACCCTGGCCAGTGAGCTCGCCCGCCTACGCCGATCCGTCGTGGCGTCCGTCGGCGCCGACCACCCGCGACTGCCGGAGGCCATTGCCGCACTCCTGTCACACATCGGGGTGTACCGCTCCGACTACCGCGGGCTGGCCGCGGTCATGCCGACCGCGATCGCCGAAACCATCGCCGCCACTGCGGACTTAGCCGATCCGCTGACGCTGGTGGCCGCGGCGTTGAACCACGTCGAACCCGCCACGCGATTGCAACAGCTGTGCGGGGCCGTGACCGCCAAGTCGGTCGAGGACTGCCTTTTCTACCGCGACGCCCGGTTGGTGTCCCTGAACGAGGTCGGAGGCGAGCCGGACCGTTTCGGCGTCAGCGCCGCCGAGTTTCATCACAGCGCGGCGGTGCGGGCCCGGTCGTGGCCGTCGGCGATGGTGACGCTGTCTACCCACGACACCAAGCGCAGCGAGGACGTCCGCGCCCGGATTGGCGTGTTGTCCCAGGTCTCGTCGCGGTGGGCGGAACTGGTCGCCAAATGGATGCTCACCACCCCGCCTCCCGACGCGGCCACTGGACTCTTCCTCTGGCAGAACGTCTTCGGGGTATGGCCGGTCGACGGAACGGTGACGACGGAGCTGCGGTCCAGGCTGCACGCATACGCGGAGAAGGCGATCAGAGAGGCAGCGCTGCACACCAGCTGGAACGATCCCGACGAGGAATTCGAGGGGGCCGTGCACCGCTGGCTCGACGACGTGGTCGACGGACCCGTCGGTGTGGAGATGACCAGCCTGGTCGCCCGGCTGGACGTTCACGCCCAAAGCGACTCGCAGGTGCAGAAGCTGCTGTCACTCACTGTGCCTGGCATTCCCGACACCTACCAGGGCACCGAACTGTGGGACGACAGCCTGGTCGACCCCGACAACCGCCGACCCGTCGACTACCCTTCGCGACGCGAGGCGTTGAAGACGTTGACAGATGGCAAGATTCGAATCGTCACGGGCGCGCTCCATTCAAGGACGGAGCGGCCCGACTCCTACCTGTCCGGCGGATATGCTCCCGTACTCGCCGAGGGCACGGCCGGCCGCCATCTCGTCTCTTTCCTCCGCGGCGACGACGTGCTGGTGGCTGTGCGCCG
The DNA here is from genome assembly GCF_032162605.1 of Mycobacterium sp. GTDB lineage: Bacteria > Actinomycetota > Actinomycetes > Mycobacteriales > Mycobacteriaceae > Mycobacterium. Next base: position 23,497 of record NZ_JAVROT010000209.1, read on the forward strand.
GTGGACGGTCGGTCTCGCCGAAACCGGCTGGGGTGACACCTCGCTCCCCCTTCCCGACGGCGACTGGACGGACCGTCTGACCGGCCGCACGTTCAGCGGCCGGGTCGGTGCCGAGTCGCTGTTCACCGAATTGCCCGCCGTGCTGCTGGAGCGTTCTGGTGGCTGAGCGCGACTTCGCCGTCTGGGCACCCGAACCCGACCTGGTACGACTCGACGTCGATGGCGCGCTGCATCCGATGACGCGCTCCGACGACGGCTGGTGGCGGGCGGTCGTCGAGGCGCACGTCGACAGCCGCTACGGCTTCGTCCTCGACGAGGACGACACCGTGCTACCCGATCCCCGCTCGCCGCGCCAGCCCGACGGCGTGCACGACCGGTCCCAGCTGTGGGACCCGTTGACGGTGGCGTGGACCGATGCCGACTGGGCCGGGCGCTCCATCGAGGGTGGCGTGATCTACGAGCTGCACGTCGGCACGTTCACCGGCGAAGGCACCTTCGACTCGGCGATCGAGAAGCTGGACTACCTCGTCGACCTCGGCGTCGACTTCGTCGAGTTGATGCCGGTGAACTCGTTCAGCGGTACGCACGGCTGGGGTTACGACGGCGTCCTCTGGTACAGCGTGCAGGAGTCCTATGGCGGGCCAGACGGATTGGTTCACCTCATCGATGCGTGCCACGCCCGCGGCCTCGGTGTGCTGATCGACGCGGTGTTCAACCACCTCGGCCCGTCCGGCAACTACCTATCGAGGTACGGTCCCTACCTGATCGAGGCGAACACCGGCTGGGGCCAGGGCATCAACGTCGCCGGGGCCGACGCCGACGAAGTTCGGCAGTACATCATCGACTGTGCGCTGCGCTGGATGAAGGACTTTCACGCCGACGGTCTGCGCCTTGATGCGGTGCATGCGCTGGCCGACCATACCGCCATCCACATCCTCGAGGAACTGGCGAGCGAAACCGATTCCCTGTCCAGGCAATTGGGTCGACCGTTGTCACTGATCGCCGAGAGCGACCTCAACGACCCACGGCTCATCACCCCCCGTGAGCGCGGCGGGTACGGGATGACCGCACAATGGGACGACGACATCCACCACGCCATCCACACGGCCGTTTCGGGCGAGCGGCAGGGCTACTACTCCGACTTCGGCTCGCTGGAGGCGCTCTCGAACACCCTGAAGCACGGCTACTTTCACGCGGGAACCTATTCGTCGTTCCGCCATCGCCGCCACGGCAGGCCGCTGGACACCGCGACGATCCCGGCGACCCGGCTGCTGGCCTACACATCAGACCACGACCAGGTGGGCAACCGCGCCGTCGGCGACCGTCCCTCGCAGAACCTGGACTTCGGTCAGCTCGCCGTGAAGGCTGCACTGGTCCTGGGATCGCCCTACACGGCGATGCTCTTCATGGGCGAGGAGTGGGCCTCGTCGAGCCCATTCCAGTTCTTCACCTCACATCCCGAGCCGGAGTTGGCCAGGGCCACCGCGGAGGGCCGCAAGGCGGAGTTCGCCGCGCACGGCTGGGATGCCGACGAGATCCCCGATCCTCAGGACCCGGAGACGTTCTCGCGGTCGAAGCTGAAGTGGGACGAGGTCCAGATCGGCGACCACGGCCGCCTGCTCGAGCTGTATCGGAGCCTGATCGCCTTGCGCCACGACGAGCCGGAGCTGGCCGACCCGTGGCTGGACCACATGTCGATCGAATTCGACGAGGATCAGCGCTGGATCGTGCTGTACCGCGGGTCCTTCGCCATCGCCTGCAACTTGAACGAGGAGCCGGTGACCGTTCCCGCCGTAGGCGAGGTCGTACTGGCCTCGAGTGAGCCGACCGTCGACGAATCAACCGTGCTGCAAGGTCATTCATTCGCAATTCTTCGATCTGTCAACTGAGCCATCCACAGCCGGCGCGGCTGTGGACAACTGTTCCCGTGGGTCACGGGAGCACCGATCATTTGGCCATGAGCCACCACGAATTCCTGCCGATTCCGCCCGCCGAGACCGCCACCGACCCCATCGCTTCCCCCGCCGACCTGCGCCAGCGCTGGCGGGCCTTGATGGGGACGCTGGGATTCGGCGAACGTCTGCTGTGGTTCGCCTTCATCGGACCCGACCGTCGCCTGATCAAGGTCGCGAGTCATGTGCCCGTCGCCGCGAGCCCAGGGCCCGCTCTGGTCGAGAACGTGATGACCGCATTGAGGGTCCTCGTCGCCAACGTAGGAGAGGGCAGCACCGTCGCGCTACTCCTCAGCCGGTCCGGTGTCGGCGGAATCACCGACGCCGACAGGCACTGGGCAACGGCACTCGAGGACGCGGCCAACCGCTTCGGTGTGCCGATCGAGCCGATCTTCCGTGCAAACGACGAAGCGATCGTCCTCGTCAGTCGAAGGGCGAAGGCAGCTTAGGTCAGGTAACGGTAGGCGGGCGAACCCGGCTCCAACGCCTCGACGTGCATCTCGGAGGCGCGCATCCGGGCCATCAGGCCGTCGAAGTCGGCCGCAGAGCCCAGTTCGACGCCGACCAACGCCTCACCCGTCTCGCGGTTGTTGCGCTTGACGTACTCGAACAGCGTGACGTCGTCGTTCGGGCCGAGCACCTCGTCGAGGAATCGGCGCAGCGCCCCCGGCTCCTGCGGGAAGTCGACCAGGAAGTAGTGCTTGAGGCCCAGGTGCACCAGGGACCGCTCGAGTACCTCGTTGTATCGGGAGACGTCGTTGTTACCGCCCGAGATCAGGCACACCACGGTCGATCCAGGCTGGACGGTGCCCTGGGAGCAGGCCTCCGTCAGCGCGGCAACCGACAGTGCACCCGCCGGCTCGGCGATGATGCCTTCGTTCTGATACAGATCGAGCATCGCGGTGCAGACCGCTCCCTCGTCGATCGCGGTAATCGAGACCATGTCACCAGCTGCCGCCAACACGGCGTACGGCAGTGCCCCGGCCCGCGCGACGGCGGCTCCGTCGACGAACTGATCGACGTGCTCGAGCGTGACGGGTTCGCCCGTGGCCAGCGCCGCGACCATGGCGGCCGCTCCCGCCGGCTCCACCCCGAGCACCGACGTTCTGGTGGTCCGCTCCGCAAGGTAGGTGGTGATGCCGCTGATGCACCCGCCACCGCCGACGGGAACGATGACGAGGTCGGGTTCGGTCTCCAACTGCGCGAGGATCTCGACCGCGATCGTGCCCTGCCCCGCCATGGTGCGCAGATCGTCGTATGGCGGCACCAGGGTCGCACCGGTACGCGCCACGTCATCGAGTGCGGCGGCGGCGGCGATGTCATAGGTCGCCCCGCCGACGATCAACTCGATGAACTCGCCGCCGTGGTAGCGGATCCGGTCGCGCTTCTGTTTGGGAGTCTTGGCAGGGACATAGACACGCCCGTGGATCCCCATTGAGCGGCAGGCCAGCGCGAAGCCCTGGGCGTGGTTGCCAGCGGAGGAACACACGACACCCGCCGCGATCTCGTCCGGGGTCAACTGCATCAGGAGGTTGTAGGCACCTCGCAGCTTGTAGCTGCGGACGGCCTGCAGATCCTCACGCTTGAGATATACCTGCAGGCCCGTCTCCGCGGACAACCGGTCGCTGTACTGCAGCGGGCTGAGGGTGACCACCTTCGAAATTCGCTGAGCGGCCTCATCGATGTCCGAGGCGCCGAGTGGCGCGGGACGGCGCGAGGTCTGGCTCAGTTCGGCGGACACCGGTCAATGGTGCCACTTGCCCCCTCGCAGGCGAAAACGGGTTTAGCTCACGGGAGTCAGCACGAACACCGGGATCTGACGGTCGGTCTTCTTCTGATACTCCGCGTAGTCGGGCCACGTGGCGACGGCGCGCTCCCACCAGACCGCCTTTTCCTCGCCGAGCACCTCGCGCGAGTCGTAGTCCTTGGTGACGGTGCCGTCCTGCAGTTCGACGCGCGGGTTGGCCTTGATGTTGAAGTACCAGACCGGGTGCTTCGGTGCGCCGCCCAACGACGCCACCACCGCGTATTCCCCGTCGTGCTCCACCCGCATCAGCGGGGTCTTGCGGATCTTTCCGGACTTCGCCCCGATGCTCGTCAGCAGAATCACCGGCCTGCCCTTGAGTTCCGTTCCCTCGGTGCCGCCGGACGCCATCAACGACTCGGCATTTTCCCGGGCCCAATCCGACGTGCTTGGTTCGTACTCTCCAGTCAAAGGCATGGGACCAGCATATGACTGACGGAAGAGGGCTTGCCCGGAACCGGTGTTTCGGCTAGCCGAAATCTAAGTTGCGAGCTATCGTGAAGGCATGACCACGTCGACGAAGGTGCCCATCGCGGGCGTCCCGTGGCCCGTCTACAAACTCGTTGCCCTGGCCGTCGGCTTGCTCGTCCTCATCGTCGTCGGAGTCGCGACGACGAGCGCAGCCACTGCCGTACTCGCCGCCGCGGCAGCCGCGACCGTGATCTGGCTCGGCCCGAGCGTGTTCGGCTCCTCCGACGCCTAACCGGCGTTCTCGACCAGCCGGCGCAACGTCTCCAGATCAGCGGCCACCGCCGCGGCATCGGCTTCGAACTCCTCATCCGACATCCCAGGGCGTCGCCGAAGGGTGAAGACCGCCTCGCAGCGTGGCTCGCCCGCGCCGGCGGGAATCACCCGCATCGGGTTGTACACCTGTTCACCGGTCGGCAGCTGGACCACGTGGTCCAGGACGCCGAACTCGTTATCAGGCACGAATTCGACGTCGGCGTCGGCAAGCGCGGGATCGGCAAGGCCAGCCGCCCAGCGCGGTAACGCGTCCGGATCGGACGCGAAGGCGTACACCGCCTCCGGTGCGGCGTCGATCCACACGCTGACGTGTCTGGACGGGGCGAGCGAAGCGACGGGGGGTCTGGACGGGGCGAGCGAAGCGACGGGGGGTGAAGCCGAGTCGGTCGTGTCGTCATTCATCGGTCCATCGTGACGGACACACTGGGAACATGGCCGAAACTCCCGAACACCCGCAAGAAGTCGAGGCCTTCGTGCAGCGGGCCGAACACCTCGCCTCTGACGCCGAACACCACGTCCCGTCGTGGCTGCGGCCCGGCGCTCCGGAGAATCGCTGGCCGGTAGTCATCGCGATCCTTGCCGCGGTCGTCATCCAGCACTCGATTCCCGTGCAGTACACGGTGGTGCCACGCTGGCCGCTGGTCGGCATGGAGCTTCTCCTGCTCCTGGTGCTGCTGCTCATCAACCCGGTCCGGCTGTCGCGGCCGACGACGGTCGGGAAGTGGGCCAGCCTCGCCTTGACCGCAGCCATCACCATCGACAACACGGCATCGGCCGTCGTCCTGGCGAAACGCATTCTCAGTGGTGAGGTGAGCAACAACGCGGCCGTATTGCTCGGCAGTGGCGCCGCCATCTTCGTCACCAACGTCATCGCGTTCGGCATCTGGTACTGGGAACTGGACCGTGGCGGGCCGTTCGCACGGCGGGCGGGTCAGCAGCCGTATCCCGACTTTCTGTTCCCGCAGATGTCGGACCCGGACAAGGCCGGACCAGATTGGCGGCCGACGTTCGTCGACTATTTGTATGTCAGCTTCACGAACGTGGTGGCGTTCTCGCCCACCGACACCATGCCCTTGGCGCGGTGGGCCAAGGGCATGATGACCATTCAGTCGCTGGTCTCGATGTCGACGATCGCACTCGTCATTGCTCGAGCGGTGAACGTCCTAGGCTGACGGGGTGGGCATTGACGGGCTTGAAGACGTCTCCGACCTCGCGCCGGTCGAGCAGACCGCGTTCCTGACGCAGTACGCCAGGGCGCTGGACAGTCGGTGGGCACGGCCCATCCTCGGCGACACACTTGCCGACGACGTCGTCGGCACCATCGACTACGACTTCGCAGGCCTCGGCGTCAGCTCCAGCGTGGTGTGCCAGACGGCGCTGCGGGCCAAGATGATCGACGACCGGGTGCGCAGCTTCATCTCCGCCCATCCCGACGCCGTCGTCGTGGATCTCGGCGCTGGCCTGGACTGCGGCGTCTACCGAGTCGACCCGCCAGCGTCGGTCGACTGGTACAGCGTCGACCTGCCCGACGTCGTCGCGCTGCGCGATCGGGTCCTGCCAGGCCGACCGCGTTCGCATTCGGTCGGGGTATCGCTCGCCGAGAAGCGCTGGCCGGAAACGATTCCCGCCGACCGGCCCACCATCCTGATCGCCGACGGACTACTGGCGTTTCTCCGCGAAGAGGTGATCGTCGATCTGTTCCGCGGGATCACCGACCACTTCGGTTCCGGGGAGTTGGCCTTCAACGATTACGGCGGCATCGGCTGGTTCAGCCACGCCGCCATCAAGCTTCTGCCCCAGAAGATGTTTCACGACGTCGGAAGTCAGTGGGGCTACGCCGGTTTCAAGGACGCGCACCATCCCGAGACGTGGAGTCCGCGGCTGCGGCTGGTGGAGGAGGCCAGCCTCACCAAGGCTCCCGAGGTGGACCTGTTCCCCGGCTGGCTGCGGGCCGCCACCAGGCTCACCGGAATGACCAAGACCGGGGCGCGCAAGGCGCGGATCCTTCGCTACCGGTTCTGACAGCGGGCGTCGACCCGTCAACTCCCGAGGCAACCCGGACCCAGTAGGGCCTTGAGGTCACCCATCAGGGCCGACGACGGCGTCACCCGAAGGGCCTGATCTAGCTCCAGCGTGGTGATGCGGTCGCCGCTGATGAGCCGCAGTCGGACCTGCGAGGTTCCCGGGTGGTTGGCGAGCACCTGCTTGAGCGCGCCCACCTTCTCCACCGTGCACTGCCGGGTCGGCAGGCTGACCGCTACGGGACGGTCGGCCTGAGCATTCGAGAAGTCCGGAACGACGAGGTCGTTGGCGATCAGCGACAGCCTATCGTCGCGCGCATTCACCTTTCCGCTGACGATCACGACGGTGTCGTCGGTGATCTCCGCGCCGAACGTCGAGTACGTGTGCGGGAAGAACATCACCTCGATCCCGCCGGTGAGGTCCTCCAATTGCGCAGAGGCCCAGGGCATCCCGTTCTTGTTGACGCGCCTGTTGACCGACGCCAGGATGCCGCCCACCCGCACCTGCGCCTCGTTGGGCACGTCGCCGTTCAGGATCGCCGGAATGTGAGTGTCCACCTGCGCGGCCAGAAGATGCGCGACGCCGTTGAGGGGATGGCCGGACACGTAGAGTCCCAGCATCTCGCGCTCGAGCGCCAGCTTGTGCTTGTCCTCCCATTCCTCGTCGGGCACCTTGATGGCGAACACGGCGTCCGCGGCGGTGTCGGCGCCGCCGAAAAGGTCGAACTGGCCCATCGCCTCGGCTTTCTTGGTGCCCAGCACCGAGTCGACGGCGTCGGTATGAATCAGGAACAGGCCCTTGCGGGGGTGCCCGAGCGAGTCGAAGGCGCCCGCCTTGACGAGTGATTCCGTCACCTTCTTGTTGCACGCGGTGACGTCGATCTTGTTCAGGTAGTCGGAGAAGTCGGTGTACTTACCCTTCTCGGTGCGCGTATTGATGAGGGAGGCAACGACGTTCGCGCCGACGTTGCGCACCGCCCCGAGTCCGAATCGGATGTCGGTGCCCACCGAGGCGAAGTTGACCACTGATTCGTTGACGTCCGGCGGCAGCACGGTGATGCCGAGCCTGCGGCAGTCCGCCAGATAGACCGCGGCCTTGTCCTTATCGTCGCCGACCGAGGTCAGCAAGCCTGCCATGTACTCGGCAGGGAAGTTGGCCTTCAGATAAGCGGTCCAGTAGGACACCAGCCCGTAACCGGCCGCGTGCGACTTGTTGAACGCGTAGTCCGCGAACGGAAGGACGGTGTCCCACAGCGCTTTGACGGCTGCCGCCGAGAAGCCGTTGGCCTTCATGCCGTCCGAGAAGCCCTCGTACTCCTTGTCGAGCACCTCGCGCTTCTTCTTGCCCATGGCCTTGCGAAGGATGTCCGCTCGGGCCAGCGAGTAACTGGCCACCTTCTGCGCGATCCGCATGATCTGTTCCTGGTAGACGATCAGGCCGTGGGTCTCGGCGAGGATCTCTTCGAGGGGTTCGGCCAGCTCGGGATGGATCGGCTTGACGGCTTGCCTGGCGTTCTTGCGGTCGGCGTAGTCATTGTGGGCGTTGACGCCCATCGGTCCCGGCCGGTACAGGGCGATGACGGCGACGACGTCCTCGAAGTCCGTCGGCTGCATGCGGCGAAGCAGATCCCGCATCGGGCCGCCGTCGAGCTGGAACACACCGAGGGTGTCGCCCCGGCCCAGCAGTTCGAAGGTCGCCGGGTCATCCAGTGGAACCTCGTCCAGGTCGAGGTCGATGCCCCGGTTGGCCTTGATGTTCTCGATGGTGTCGCCGATGATCGTCAGATTCCGCAGGCCGAGGAAGTCCATTTTGAGCAGGCCGATGGCCTCGCACGACGGATAGTCCCAGCCGGTGATGATCGCGCCGTCCTGCGGCCGCTTCCAGAGCGGAATCGCCTCGATCAGCGGCTCGGAGCTCATGATCACCGCACACGCGTGGACGCCCGCGTTGCGGACCAGACCCTCCAGGCCGCGCGCGGTCTCGTAGATGGTGCGGACGTCGGGGTCGGTGTCGAGCAGATTTCTGACCTCGACGGCCTCTTTGTACCGCTCGTGGCTGGGATCGGTGATCCCCGACAGTGGGATGTCCTTGGCCATGATCGGCGGTGGCAGCGCCTTGGTGATCCGGTCGGCGATGGCGAAGCCGGGCTGCCCGTAGTGCACCCGGGCCGAATCCTTCAGTGCCGCCTTGGTCTTGATGGTGCCGAAGGTGATGACCTGCGCAACCCGGTCGCTGCCCCACCTGTTCGCCGCATACCGCAGCATCTCGCCGCGCCTGCGGTCGTCGAAGTCGATGTCGATGTCGGGCATCGACGCGCGTTCCGGGTTGAGGAAGCGCTCGAAGAGCAGCCCGTACTTGATGGGATCGATGTTGGTGATGCCCATTGCGTAGGCGACCAGCGACCCCGCGGCAGAGCCACGGCCGGGACCCACCCGGATGTCGACCGAGCGGGCGTAGTCGATGAGGTCGGCGACGATCAGGAAGTACGACGGGTAGCCCTTGTCGCAGATGACCGTGATCTCGTACTCGGCACGGTCGACGTAGTCCTGGGGCACTGCCGCCGGGAAGCGGCGCGCCAGCCCGCCGGCCACCTCGTGGCGCAACCACGATGCCTGGTCGTGGCCGTCGGGCACCGGGAAGATCGGCATCCGGTCCTTGGGCGCCCAGACCTCGGCGTAGGGCTGCACCCGCTCGGCGATCAGCAGCGTCGAGTCACAGGCCCCGGGTACCTCGCCATCCCACGTCGCCCGCATGTCGGCGGCGGACTTCAGGTAGTAACCGTCGCCGTCGAACTTGAAGCGGTTCGGGTCGGACAGCGTCTTGGCGGTCTGCACGCACAGCAGCGCCTCGTGGTTGTGGGCGGCCTCCCGCGTCACGTAGTGGCAGTCGTTGGTGGCCAACGGCGGGATGCCGAGCTTGCGGCCGACCTCGAGCAGGCCATCCCGGACCCGTCGCTCGATCTCGATGCCGTGGTCCATCAGCTCGAGGAAGTAGTTCTCCGGACCGAAGATCTCGCGCCACTTGGCCGCCGATTCCAGCGCCTCGCGCTCGTGGCCGAGCCGCAGCCGGGTCTGCACCTCACCCGACGGGCAGCCCGTGGTGGCAATGATGCCCGCCGCATTTTCGGCGATGATCTCGGCGTCCATCCTGGACCACTTGCCGAGTTGGCCCTCGAACGACGCCAGTGACGACAGCTTGAATAGGTTGCGTAGGCCGGTCGCATTCTCGGCGACCATCGTCATGTGCGTGTATGCGCCGCTACCGGAGACGTCGTCGGACTTCTGACCCGGGTCGCCCCATTGGATGCGCTTGGTGTCGAAGCGCGACGCGGGCGCGATGTAGGCCTCGACGCCGATGATCGGCTTGATGCCTGCATCCGTTGCGGCGTTGTAGAACTCGCTGGCACCGAACATGTTGCCGTGGTCGGTCATGCCCATCGCGGGCATCTCCAGCCGCTTCGCCTCGGCGAACATGGGCTTGACCTTCGCGGCACCGTCGAGCATCGAGTATTCGGTGTGATTGTGCAGGTGCACGAACGACTTGCTCATAGGGCCGCCAGTCTATTGCCGCCCTCCGACGGCGCTCGGCGTGTCGCCCTACGTGTCGCCGGGAGTCGACGAAGTTTCCGCACATCCGAGCAGACCGTGTGAGAACAACCTGCCGAGCAGCTCGGTGATCAGGTACATGTCCGCGGCGTCGTCCACGAATCCCGCGTAGAAGCCGATACCCCACAGCATCGCCCGCAACATCTCCACGACCGGTTCGATCGCGCAGTCCTCGGGGAGCTCGCCTCGGCTCTTCGCGTCGCCGACCAGTGCCGTCAGGAAGTCGCTCAGCTCGATGCCCGCATGTGCGCGCAACTCCGGGTTCCTGGTGGACTCCAGCCGGGCGCTCACCAGGAAGGCGATCTGCGAGCGGTCGACGTAGTCGGCTTGGTGCATGGCCGCGACCAGGGCGGAGAATTGATCCACCAGGGTGTCGTGTTGCCGTGCCGTGGCGATGCAGTCGGCGAGGACGATGCCCGACTCGGCAACGAGCGCCTGATAGATCTCCTCGCGCGACGCGAAGTAGTAGTGCAGCGTCGGGCGACTCAGTCCCGCGGCCAATGCGATGGCTTGGAACGTGGCGGCCTGATAGCCGCGTTCGTTGATCACCTTTCGCGACGCCTTGAGGATGCGATTGCGCGTCTCTGCCGAGTCCGAGCCGACGGGGCGGCCGCGTCGACGGGGTGGCCGAGCGTCGCGTAGCGCCATGCTGGCAAACGGTATTGCATACCTGCGACCCGGTCAAATATTCGCCCGTGGCAAACGTTTTCTCGGATACGCGACGATGGCGGGATCCGAAGTCACGTCGATCGCGCGGCGAAGAGCAACGGCCGCTTCGCCTTTGCGGCCTGCTTCGGCCAGATCGTCGGCGTAGACAGCAAAGGCTTCCATCGCCGGTGCCAAGTCCTCCTCAGTCGTGCCGAGCGAAGACCCTTCCGCATGGTGCATCGAACCCGTCACCGTGATGACGATCCAGGGGCCGCTGATTCGACACGCTCCACACCTTCCCCGGCGGGCTTCCTTCCCATCGAGCCGACGGTCATGACACCGAGGGCAACCCAGATCAGCGCGAAGCCGACCCAGCGACCCACCGGCATCGGCTCGTGCCCGACGAGCACGCCCCACGCCATCTGCAGAGCGGGATTCAGGTAGAACAGCAGACCCATCGTGATCAGCGGCAACCGCTGCGCGCCCGCGGCGAAGAGCAGCAACGGCACGGCGGTCACGGGTCCGGCCAACGTCAGCAGGATCGCGTGGCCCGTCCCGTAGCCCGCGAAGTGCCCCTGCCCGAGCACCTGGAGCGTGATCAGATAGCCGCCGGCCAGGGGCAGGGCCAGAAGGGTCTCGACGGCGACGCTGACGCGCGGATCGGCGACCACCACCTTCTTCACCAGGCCGTACAGCGCGAACGTCGCCGCGAGGGCGACGGCAATGTAGGGCGGGGCGCCCACCTCCGCGGTCAGCACCACCACCGCGACCACCGCCAGCGCCAGCGCGATCAACTGCCAATGCCCGATCCGCTCGCGGAACACGAACACCCCGATCGCCACCGTGACGAGGGGATTGATGAAGTAGCCCAGCGCCGCGTCGACGACGTGTCCGTGGGTCGCGGCGTAGATGTAGACGCCCCAGTTGACCGAGATCAGCGCTGAAGCCGCCGCCAACAACAGCCAGGTGCGTCCGCTGAGCCTGCGCAGATCACCGAGGCGGCGCGCCACGACGAGCACCAGCAGGAGGCATACCGCACTCCACACGATGCGGTGGGCCAGCACCTCCAACGAACCTGCGGGCAGCAGCAGCGGGAAGAAGCCTGGGCACAGGCCCCACCAGACGTAGGCTCCGACGCCGAACAGCACACCGGAGCGTCGGCGGGACTCGGCGACCGAACGGGTCGTCACGATTCGTGGTGACGGAGGACGTCGACCGCGTGTTGCAGGTCGGCCGGGTACGGACTGGTGATCTCGATGCGGCGACCGTCGGCAGGGTGGGCGAACGCCAGGAAGCGCGCGTGCAACCACTGGCGTTGCAGCCCGAGCCTCTTCGCCAAGGTGGGATCCGCGCCGTAGGTCAGGTCCCCGCAGCACGGATGGTGCAGCGCGGAGAAGTGCACCCGGATCTGGTGGGTGCGACCGGTCTCCAGGTGCACGTCGAGCAGGCTCGCCGCGACGAACGCCTCCACCGTGTCGTAGTGGGTGGTGCTGTGTCGGCCGCTCTCGCTGACGGCGAACTTCCAATCGTTGCTCCGATGCCGTCCGATGGGGGCATCGATGGTTCCGCTGGAGGGATCGGGGTGTCCCTGCACCAGCGCGTGGTACCGCTTGTCGACCGTGCGCTCCTTGAAGGCGCGTTTGAGCACTGTGTAGGCGTGTTCGGAAAGCGCCACCACCATCACGCCCGACGTGCCC
>NZ_JAVROT010000210.1:0-29333 GCF_032162605.1 Mycobacterium sp.
CCTTCAATTCAGCTCGCGCTCGACGTGCGGCAGCAGCCTTCTCCAACGCTGCCGCGCGCTGTTCGTCGGTCAACTGGGGAAGGGCCACGGGTTCCTCCGTCTCTCGCCATCTTCGTACTGGCCATCATCTAGTTGTGTCTTGACTGGTTAGAGAACCAGCCAGCGTCGACGACCGTACCCACGGCCGCTGACGAAAGCTAACCCCACCCCCCGAGTTACGGGGTCAAAAGCGCAGCGTGTAGGGCGATCGCCAGTATTTCACCGCCATGCCTGCACGGGCCCGGGTGGGGTCTGACTCGCACGCGATGTGCCTGCATATCAATGGTTTTGGAGGGCCCGGCACGTCCGGATTGCCGGGGAGGCTGGCGGCGAGGGCGCCGAGCCGGTACCCGAAGGGACCCTCTTGATGAGAATTTCGCTGGTCACCGCGTGTCGGGCGTGTCGGCGGCAGCGCGACGCGTGACGTTCGAGCCACGTCCGTCACTTGGGTTACCCCCGTCACGTACTTCACTCACATACAGGAGATAGCTGGCACACAGGTTTCCTGCATAGCGTTTTGCCGGGGTCGGGGTTGATCCCTTCAAAATGAAGCCTCGAAAGGAAAGATGCCATGCATCTCAAACGCGCGACGTGTGCGTCCGCCATCGCCATCGGCGTCGGTGTGTCCGCATTGACGACTGGTGTCGGTTTCGCGGCCGCCCAGCCGGGGCCCTCGCCGTGCGGGCCGCAGGGCGGCACGTGCCAAGGGCCGGGGGGCGGACAAGGCGGCCCTGGTGGGCAGGGTGGCCCCCAGCATCAGGACCAGGGCGGCCCAGGCGGACCTGGTGGGCAGCGTGAACCCGGTGGTGGCCCTGGTGGACCCGGTAGTCCGCCGCCCCAACAGCGGGGCGGACCCGGCGGGCCTGATGGCCGCGGTCCAGGTGGACCCGGCGGACCCGATGACCACGGCGGACCGGGTGGGCCCGGTGGATTCGGCGGCCCAGGCGGCCCGGGCGGTGGGCCTGGCTACCACGGCGGCCCAGGTGGGCCGCAGTGGGGACCACCTCCGCCGGACCTGGCCTGGCGCGGCATCGACCAGGGTCGGAACGACCATCAGCCCTTCAACTACAAGAACCAGTGGGTGCAGCCGATCTTCAACCAGGACTACAACAACTGGGGCTTCTGGTTTCTCGGCATCTGGATCCCGCTGTGATCGTCTGACCTACGTCGAAGCGAAGGTGCGGCCGGTGTGAAAGCACCGGCCGCACTTTGGGCGTTGCCCCCTCCCGAGATAGTCAACTACAGTGCGTAGTAGATCCTTCGAGGAGGTGCTCGCAATGCGGCGAACGACTCAGATTCTGGTGGCGATCATCGGTGTGGCGGTGGTCGGAATAGCCACGGGGCACCTGATCCTCGGCGGTGGCGCCGTCATCGGCGGCAGTCCACTCAACGCGACGGCGGAGGGCGAGCACCGCTTCTTCGCCGCCATGTTCCTCTGTTACGGGTTCGGTTTCCTGTGGTGCGTGCCGGGCATCGAGAGCAAACGACGGCCACTGAATCTGCTGGCCGGAGCGTTCCTCTTGGGCGGCCTTGCGCGGCTCGCATCCGTGGCCATCTCCGGGCCGCCCAACGCCTTCTACTGGGCAATGCTCGCCGTGGAGCTGGCGTTGCCGTCCCTGCTCTTCGTCCTCACGTCGAAGGTGCCGCAATCCTCCTGATGGCAAACAGTTCTCCTTCTGTTACCGAATGCACAGCGGGCGCCCATCCTCGCCCAAGGGTCAGCCCATGTCCGCCACTTAACGTCATGTCCACGAGGCGAACTCGCGCCCCGCATACGATATGAGTGGAGTGACACTGATGACCTTCAAGCGAGCCGTATACGCATCGACACTAGCTGCCGGAGTAGGACTCGCCGGGTTGTTCGGCGTTGGCCTTGGCACGGCGGCAGCAGATCCCGGACCGGGTTGCAACGCACCGAACCGGCCGCCCTGCGGGCAGGACCAGCACAACAACCAAGGGCCCAACAACAACCACCAAGGACCCAACAACAACTGGGGTCCTAACAACAACCAAGGACCCGTCGACTGGCATGGTCGCGGGGTTGACCAGGGCCGTCAGGACCACCAGCCGTTCAACTGGAACGGCCAGCAGGTCACCCCGATGCAGGCAGGCAACGGCCAAGGCTGGGGATTCTGGTTCGGCCCCGTCTGGATTCCGCTGTAAGCCATTAAATTACGAGGCGGCGGGTCATCGACAACGGTGGCCCGTCGCTTGCATTTCCGAGGCCGGGTGCGGCCGTCGTCGGCCTAACGGGTCAGATACGCCACGGCGTCGCGCATCCGCTCTCCGGCCGCCCGCACCGCAGCGACGTCGGGGCCGGCCCGCAGCACCTCCCGGGAGACGGCCGGGAGCAACGTCCCTGGCGCCGCACCACCGAATCCGCGAAGCGCATCCGGTCGCCCCCCTTGAGCACCGACCCCCGGCACCAGCACTGGACCGCCGAGCCCACTTAGATCGGGTAGTTCGGTCAGGGTCGCGCCGACGACGACCCCGACGGAACCCGTTCCAGTGCCGCAATTCTCGGCGCTCACGTCGTCCACGACCGACTGGGCCACCGTCCGCCCGTGAATCTCTGCGCGTTGCACGCTCGCGCCCTCCGGGTTGGAGGTCGCAGCCAGTACGAATACGCCGCGGTCGTGCTCGGCTGCGGTTTCGAGAAGCGGCCTCAGCGAGCCGAAGCCCAGGTAGGGAGAGGCCGTCACCGCATCACAAGCCAGCGGCGAGTCGCCCGCCCACGCGGCGGCGTAGGCCGCCATGGTGGTGCCGATGTCGCCGCGTTTGGCGTCGGCCAGCACCAGCACGCCGGCGTCGCGCAGTTCGGCGATGGCGGTCTCGAGCACGGAATATCCCGCTGCGCCGTAACTCTCGAAGAACGCCACCTGGGGTTTGACGACGGCGAAGCCTGCGAATGCCTCGACGCAGACGTCACAGAACGTGCTGAGCCCGTCGACGTCCACCGGCAGGCCCCATGCCGTCAGCAGTTCCGGATGCGGGTCGATGCCCAGGCACAACGGGCCCCGTTCCGCCGCCGCGGCGGCCAGCCGCGCCCCGAAACCGGTCACTTCTGCGCACCGAGCCGGCTGTGCAGCTCCTGCAGCGACATCACGCCGATGTCGCCGCGAATGCCCGCCTCGATACCCTGCACCGCCGCTGACGCGCCCTGCACCGTCGTGACGCAGGGAATGTTCATCGCCACCGCCGCGGACCGGATCTCGTAACCGTCGATGCGTGGTCCCGAATTCCCGTACGGCGTGTTGATCACCATGTCGACGTCACCCGCACGGATCGCCTCGACCGCCGACACCGCGGGTCGGTCGGGGCTCGGCTCCTCGAAGTGCTTGCGTACTTCATCGCAGGGAATGCCGTTGCGGCGCAGCATCTCCGCGGTGCCCTCGGTGGCCAGCACGCGGAAGCCGAGATCGGCAAGCCGCTTGACCGGGAACACCAGTGAGCGTTTGTCGCGGTTGGCCACCGAGACGAACACCGTGCCATGCGCAGGCAACGAGCCGTATGCCGCGGTCTGGCTCTTGGCGAACGCGGTGCCGAAGTCGCGGTCGATTCCCATGACCTCGCCCGTGGACTTCATCTCCGGGCCGAGCAGCGAATCCACCTGCGAGCCGTCGGCCTTGCGGAATCGGTTGAACGGAAGCACCGCCTCCTTCACCGCGATCGGGGAGTTCGGCGAGACACTGGCCCCGTCACCGGTCGCGACCAGCAGGCCCTCCTCCCGCAACTGGGCGATCGTGGCACCCAACATGATCCGGGCGCATGCCTTCGCCAGGGGCACCGCGGTGGCCTTCGAGACGAACGGCACCGTGCGGCTGGCGCGGGGGTTGGCCTCCAGGACGTAGAGCACGTCGTCCTTGAGCGCGTACTGCACGTTCAGCAGGCCCACCACGCCGATGCCGTGGGCGATCGCCTCGGTGGCGTGCCGAACCGCCGCAATGTCCTGGCGGCCCAGCGTCACCGGCGGAAGTGCGCAAGCCGAGTCACCGGAGTGGATGCCCGCCTCCTCGATGTGCTCCATCACACCGCCGATGTAGACCTCGGCGCCGTCGCACAAGGCGTCCACGTCGATCTCGATCGCATCCTCGAGGAATCGGTCGACCAGCACGGGATGTTCGGGCGAGAGCTGGGTGGCGCGAGTGATGTACCCGCGCAACGTCTCGTCGTCATAGACGATCTCCATACCACGTCCACCGAGCACGTAGGACGGGCGCACCAGGACGGGATAGCCGATGTCTGCTGCGATGCGGCGAGCCTGCTCGAAGCTGGTCGCCATCCCGAAACGCGGTGCGGGCAGCCCGGCGTTCTTGAGCACCTCACCGAACTCGCCGCGGTCCTCTGCCAGATCGATCGCCTTGGGGCTGGTGCCGACGATGGGCACGCCCGCGTCGGCGAGTCGCTGCGCGAGACCGAGCGGCGTCTGGCCGCCGAGCTGCACGATGACCCCGACCACCCCGGGACCACCTGCACCCGAGGCAGATTCGGCGTAGTACACCTCGAGGACGTCCTCGAAGGTCAGCGGCTCGAAGTACAACCTGTCCGCGGTGTCGTAATCGGTCGACACCGTCTCGGGGTTGCAGTTGACCATGACGGTCTCGAACCCGACTTCGCTCAACGTGGTCGCGGCGTGCACGCAGCTGTAGTCGAACTCGATCCCCTGGCCGATGCGGTTGGGGCCCGATCCGAGAATCAGTACCTTGGGCTTCTCGATCTGCGGTGCCACCTCGGTCTCGGCCGCGGGATCGGACTCGTAGCTGCTGTAGTGATACGGCGTCTTGGCCTCGAACTCAGCTGCGCAGGTGTCGACGGTCTTGTAGACGGGATGGATGCCCAATCGACGACGCAGCGCCCGGACGCCATCCTCGCCGGCCAGTTCCGTTCGCAGAGCCGCGATCTGACGGTCCGACAGGCCGCTGTGTTTGGCCCTGCGCAACAGTTCTTCGTCGAGCACGGGTGCTTCACAGAGCTCGGCCCAGAGCGTGACCAGGCCCGCGATCTGGTCGACGAACCACGGGTCGACGCCCGAAGCAGCGGATACGTCCTCGACCGTGGCGCCCTGGCGCAGCGCCTGCTCCATGTCGTAGAGGCGACCGTCCATCGGCGTTCTGAGACGCTCCAGCAGTTCGTCCACGGAGAGATCGAGATCGTCGCCAGTCCAGAAACCTCCGCGCCCCGGGGTCTCGAGCGAGCGCATCACCTTGCCGAGCGCTTCGATGAAGTTGCGACCCAACGACATCGCCTCGCCGACCGACTTCATCGTCGTCGTCAAGGTGGGATCGGCCCCAGGAAACTTTTCGAAGGCGAACCGCGGCGCCTTGACGACGACGTAGTCGAGTGTCGGCTCGAAACAGGCCGGGGTCTCCTTGGTGATGTCGTTGACGATCTCGTCGAGGGTGTAGCCGATCGCGAGCTTGGCGGCGATCTTCGCGATCGGGAAGCCGGTGGCCTTGGATGCCAGTGCGCTCGATCGCGAGACGCGTGGGTTCATCTCGATGACGACGAGCCTGCCGTCCGCCGGGTCGACGGCGAACTGGATGTTGCAACCGCCGGTGTCCACGCCGACCTCGCGTAGGATCGCGATGCCGAGATCGCGCATCTTCTGGTACTCGCGGTCGGTCAGCGTCATCGCCGGTGCGACGGTGACCGAGTCGCCGGTATGCACACCCATCGGATCGAAGTTCTCGATGGAGCACACGACGACCACGTTGTCGCGGCTGTCGCGCATGAGCTCGAGCTCGAATTCCTTCCACCCGAAGATGGACTCCTCGATCAGCACGTTCGCACTAGGCGAGGCGGCCAGCCCGTCGCCCGCCATCCGGTCCACGTCCTCGGCGCTGTACGCCATCCCCGAACCGAGGCCACCCATCGTGAACGACGGCCGGACCACGACGGGCAGCCCCAGCTCCTCGACCGTTTCGCGGACCTCGTCCATGGTGAAACAGACCCGCGACTTCGCCGACTCGCCACCAACCTTGGCGACGATGTCCTTGAACTTCTGTCGGTCCTCGCCACGCTGAATAGCTTCGAAGTCCGCCCCGATGAGTTCGACGCCGTGTCGGTCCAGCGCACCATTCTCGTACAGCGCAACGGCTGTGTTGAGCGCGGTCTGACCGCCGAGGGTGGCGAGAAGTGCGTCGATCTTGTTGCCGCGCTCGGCCTGTTGGGCGATCACCTTCTCGACGAACGCCGCGGTGATGGGCTCGACGTAAGTGTTGTCGGCGTACTCGGGGTCGGTCATGATCGTCGCCGGATTGGAGTTGACCAGGCTCACCTGCAGGCCCTCGGCCCGCAAGACGCGGCAGGCCTGGGTGCCCGAGTAGTCGAATTCACACGCCTGTCCGATCACGATCGGCCCCGATCCGATCACCAGCACGTGGTTGAGGTCTGCGCGACGTGGCACTAGCGCACTCCCATTCCCGCGCGAGCGCGCGTGTCCGTACGGAAAAGCACGGCGCGTCGCGTACAGACACGCACGCTCGCGGGAGATGGGGACAGCACTATTTCTCCCCCGCCATCAGGTCGACGAACTGGTCGAACAGGTAGTTGGCGTCGTGCGGACCCGCAGCGGCCTCCGGGTGGTATTGCACCGAGAACGCTCTTCCATCAAGCAGTTTGATGCCCTCGACGACCCCGTCGTTGGCACATGTGTGGCTGACGGTCGCGCGGCCGAACGCGGTGTCGAACTCCTCACCCGCCTCGCCTTCGAGCGCGAAGCCGTGATTCTGCGCCGTGATCGCGACACGCCTGCTGGTGTGGTCGATCACCGGCACGTTGATACCGCGGTGGCCGAAGGCCATCTTGTACGTCGAGCGGCCCAGCGCCCGACCGAGTATCTGGTTGCCGAAGCAGATGCCGAACAACGGGATTCCCGCAGCCAGCACCTCGCGCGTCACGCCCACGACGTGGTCGGCGGTCGCCGGATCGCCGGGGCCGTTGGACAGGAACACGCCGTCGGGCCGAAGCTCGGCGAGCTCCTCGAAGGTCGTGCTCGACGGGAGCACGTGGCTGCGGATGCCCCTGTGGGCGAAGTTGCGCGGAGTATTGGTCTTGATGCCAAGGTCGAGCGCGGCGACCGTGAATCGCGGTGGCCCAGCGGGTTCCACGACATAGGTCGACGAGGTACTGACCTCGCCTGCGAGATCGGCGCCCAGCATCGACGGCTGACTGCGCACCCGATTCAGCAGTTCGTCGACACCCCCGGATGCACCGGCGAGCGCGCCACCGGAGAACACGCCCGCCTTCATCGAGCCGGCCGAGCGTAGATGGCGCACGATGGCGCGGGTGTCGATCCCGGCGATCCCGACGATTCCCTGGCGAACGAGCTCGTCGTCGAGCGTTCCGGTAGCCCGCCAGTTCGAGGCTCGCGGCGAGGGATCCCGAACGGCGTACCCGGCGACCCAGATCTTGTCACCACGACTTTCGCCGTCCTCACCGTTCCACCCCGTGTTGCCGATCTGCGGCGCCGTCGCGACGACGATCTGGCCGTGATAGCTCGGGTCGGTCAGGGTCTCCTGATACCCGGACATTCCGGTGGAGAACACTGCCTCCCCCAGAGTTTGCCCGACCGCGCCGAAAGTGGTGCCGGTGAACGTCCGTCCGTCGTCCAGGACGAGTACGGCCTTGTCTATCCCCATGCGCGATCCGCTCCGCTTCTCGCTGCCGACACTCACGCCGCCTCCTCTACCCAGTTGGCGAGCTCGCGGCGGTCGTCGCCGCGGAACCCGGTGTCGATCTCGGTGCCCGACGGCAGCTTCCAGCGGATGGCGAGGATGCCGTCGTACGTGAGCGCCTTGCCCGCGATGCCCCGCTCGGTCCTGATCGCCGTGATCGATTCGTCGGGTATCCAGATCGGGCCCGCGCCGCTGCGCTGCACCATGATTCCCTCGGGATAGCGGGTCAGCACCGCCTTGCTCCGGAATCCCAGGCCGCCCACGGCGATGCGGTTCTGCCAACTCGGCGCAATCGTGCTTCCGACGTAGAGTCCCTTGGTCGCCGGGATGATCGCGGGCCCAACGGTGTCGGGCAACGGCGGCAGCGTGCCGATCATTTCCGCCTGCCGCTGCGCCCGGTGGAACCAGCCACGCAGTATCTGTCGGATGAAGAACGCGATCAGCAGGGCCAGCAGGGCGGCCATGATGAGGCAGGCGATCAGCGTGGCGTCATTCATGCGCGATCCGCTTCGCTACTCGCTGGCCGTTCATGCCGGGCTCTTCCCGTCGCGTGCGGTGACTTTGCCGCGCAACAACGTCAACGTCACGGCCGCAGGCAGGGTCATGGCTTCGTACGGAGTGTTGTCCGACCGGCTCGCGAGTTCGGCACCGCTGACGGTCCAGGTCGCATCGGGGTCGACGACCGTCAGGTTGGCGGGCTCGCCGACCTCCAGGGGCCTGCCCTGGTCGGGCAGTCCGACGATGCGGGCGGGCGCCTCACTCATGACCCTCGCGACGTCGCGCCACGTGATCAGGCCAGGCCGCACCATCGTTTCGACGACCACCGACAGCGCAGTCTGAAGACCGAGCATGCCGGGCCGCGCAACCGCGAACTCGCACATCTTCTCGTGCTCGGCATGCGGCGCGTGATCGGTGGCCACGCAGTCGATGACCCCATCGGCGAGTGCCTGCCGCAATGCCACCGCATCGCTGGCCTCACGCAACGGCGGATTGACGCGGTTGCGCCCGTCGTAGGTCTGCAACCTGGCGTCGTCGAGAAGCAGATGGTGCGGCGTCACCTCGGCGGTGATCGAAATGCCTTGCTCCTTGGCCCATCTGACGAGCTCGACAGTGCCCGCGGTGGAGGCGTGGCAGATGTGCACGCGCGCCCCGGCGTCACGCGCGAGGATCGCGTCGCGCGCGACGATTGACTCCTCGGCGGAGCGTGGCCAGCCCGCCAGCCCGAGTCGGGCTGCGTTCGGGCCCTCGTGGGCGACGGCGTCGACCGTGAGCCGCGGC
The DNA here is from genome assembly GCF_032162605.1 of Mycobacterium sp. Lineage (GTDB taxonomy): Bacteria > Actinomycetota > Actinomycetes > Mycobacteriales > Mycobacteriaceae > Mycobacterium. The sequence continues at coordinate 8,994 of NZ_JAVROT010000210.1, forward strand.
TCCTCGGCGTGCTGGGCGATGAGCACGCCGATGCCGCTGGCGTACTCGAGCGCCCGCCGCATGACGAGCGGGTCGTGCACGCAGATGCCGTCGTCGGAGAACATCCGCACCCGGCCCACCCCGGCGGCCATCAGACCCATTTCGGTGAGCTGCGTGCCCTTCAGACCGACCGTCACGGCGCCGACCGGATGCACGTCCACCAGGCCGACCTGTTGTCCGCGGTGCCAGACGTGGTCGGTGACGACGGAGCTGTCGGCCACGGGGTTCGTGTTGGCCATGGCGAACACCGCGGTGAACCCGCCGAGAGCGGCTGCCGCCGAGCCGGTTTCGATGTCCTCGGCGTACTCGCGGCCGGGCTCGCGCAGGTGGGTGTGCAGGTCGACGAAGCCGGGCAGTAGGACCTTGCCGCTCGCATCGATGACGTCGGCGTCGTCCGGCGCCGTGAGGTCCGCACCGATGTCGGCGATCTGCCCGTCGTCGACCAGCACGTCGACGGGGTCGCCTTCGCCGTATAGAAGTACACCCTTGATCAAAACCGTCACGCATTCACCTCCGCGCCCGCGCCGACCAGCAGGTGGAAGAGCACCGCCATCCGGACGTGGACACCATTCGAAACCTGTTGCAGCACCGCGGATTGCGATGAGTCGGCCACCGATGACGCGATCTCCATGCCGCGCAGCATCGGTCCAGGGTGCAGGACCACGGCGTGGGCCGAGAGCTTGGCCGATCGCTTCTCGGAGAGTCCGTAGAGCACCGAGTACTCCCTGGCCGACGGGAAGAACCCGCCGTTCATCCGCTCGGCCTGCACCCGCAGCATCAGCACCGCGTCGGCCGCGGGCAGTTCGGCGTCGAGGTCGTGGGACACGGTGACCGGCCACGTCTCCACCCCCACCGGCAGCAAGGTCGGCGGTGCGACGAGCACCACCTCCGCGCCGAGGGTCGACAGCAGCAGCACGTTCGACCGCGCCACCCGGCTGTGCAGGACGTCGCCGACGATGACGACGCGCTTGCCCTCGACAGAGCCGAGCCGCTGGCGGATCGTCAGCGCGTCCAGCAGCGCCTGGGTGGGGTGCTCGTGTGTGCCGTCACCGGCGTTGATCACGCTGGGCCCACCCACCAGTTCCCCGAGTCGCTCCGCTCCTGCCCGCCGATCCAGTTCCCCGAGTCGCTCCGCTCCCCGCCGATCGACCCCCTCCGCCGTCCACTCCGCGAGTTGTTGCGCCGCACCGGAAGCGGGATGCCTGATGATCAGCGCATCGGCACCGGCCGCGCGCAGCGTGAGGGCAGTGTCGCGCAGCGATTCGCCCTTGGCCACTGACGATCCCGACGAGCTCACGTTGATCACGTCGGCGCTCATCCACTTGCCCGCGACTTCGAACGACACCCGGGTCCGCGTCGAGTTCTCGTAGAACATCGTGATCACGGTGCGACCCCGCAGAGTGGGCAGCTTCTTGACCTCGCGGCCGAGCAGTGCCTGGCTGAACCGGTCGGCGTCGTCGAGGATCGCAGTCGCCTCGTCGCGCGACAGGCCGGCCGCCGAGAGCAGATGTCTGGTCATCGCACGGGCCCCCCGGTGTTGGCGATCAGCACACCGTCGCGGCCGTCGTGTTCGGTCAACAAGACCTTGATGTTGTCGCTGCGGGACGTGGGCACGTTCTTGCCGACGTAGTCGGCGCGCAACGGCAGTTCCCGGTGACCGCGATCGACCAGGGCGGCCAACTGCACCGCGCGCGGCCTGCCAACGTCGCGCAGCGCATCGAGGGCGGCCCGCACGGTGCGGCCGGAATACAGCACGTCGTCGACCAGGACCACCACGGCGTCGTCCACACCGCCGTCGGGAATCGAGGTGTCCTCCAACGGGCGCGGCGGCTTGAAGTTCAGGTCGTCGCGGTAGAGCGTGACGTCGAGGGCCCCCGCCTTGACGGTGACGGAGGAGAACTCGGTGATGTTGTGCGCGAGCCGCGCGGCCAACGTGACGCCGCGGGTCGGGATGCCGAGCAGGACGACGCGTGGCGCGTCGGGACCGTCGAGTGCGGTCTTCTCGATGATTTGATGAGCGATGCGCGAGATGGTCCGGCTCACGTCTGCGGCGGACATCAATTCCCGGTCGGGGCGGGGGGCAGCCATAACTGACCTGGACCTCCTTCTCCGCCTCTCGGGACGGATCGTTAAAGGACGTCGAACTTCCGCGGCAGCTTATCACCCGCGTACGCCCCCAGGGTCGCTGACTAAGCTGGCCCGGTGAATCTCGACGGTAACCAGGCGTCCATCCGCGAGGCGATCGACGCGGGTCTGCTCGCAGGCGCCGTCACCCTGGTGTGGCAGGCCGGCAAGGTGTTGCAGGTCAACGAACTCGGCTTTTCCGACGTCCACGCCGGGTTGCGGATGCAGCGCGACACCATCTTCCGGATCGCGTCGATGAGCAAGCCGGTGACGGTGGCCGCCGCGATGTCGATGATCGAAGAGGGCGTGTTCGCGCTGACCGATCCCGTCGCAGCCCATCTGCCCGAGCTCGCCGATCTTCGCGTAATGGCCGAGGGGTGCGGGCCGCTGGACCAGACCGTGCCCCTGCGCCGGCCGATCACGTTCGACGACCTGATGACGCACCGCAGCGGGCTTGCGTACGCGTTCTCGGTCGGCCCGCCACTCAGCCGGGCGTACGGCAAGTTGATGTTCCGACAGGATGAGGACCGCTGGCTCGCCGAAGTGGCGAAGCTGCCGTTGGCCCACCAGCCCGGTGAGCGCCTGACCTACAGCCACGCCACCGACGTGCTGGGCATCGCCCTGTCCAGGATCGCAGGCAAGCCGCTCGCCGAGGTGCTGGCGACCCGGATTCTCGAACCTCTCGGCATGTCCGACACCGGTTTCGCGGTCAGCGTGGAGGGGCGCAGGCGTGCGGCCACCATGTACCAGCTCGACGAGACCGGCACGCTGCGCGACGATGCGATGGGACCCGCGCCGGTGACGCTGCCGACGTTCTGCGCGGGCGGCGCCGGACTGTGGTCGACGGCCGACGACTACCTCGCCTTCGCCCGCATGCTGCTCGGTGGTGGTGAGGTCGACGGTGTGCGGGTGCTCTCGGAAGAATCGGTACGGCTGATGCGCACCGACCGGCTGACCGACGAGCAGAAGAAGTTTCCGTTCCTGGGCATGCCGTTCTGGCGGGGTCGCGGCTTCGGGCTGAACCTGTCGGTGGTGACCGATGCCGCGCAGTCGCGCCAGCTGTACGGGCCTGGCGGCCTGGGCACGTTCAGTTGGCCGGGCGCCTACGGCACGTGGTGGCAGGCCGACCCCTCGGCGGACCTCGTCATGCTGTACCTCATTCAGAACCTGCCGGATCTGAGCTCCGACGCGGCGGCTGCGGCGGTCGCGGGCAATACCTCGCTGGCCAAGCTGCAGGCGGCTCAGCCGCGCTTCGTGCGCCGCACCTACGAGGCGCTGGAGGCCTGACTCCGCCCGACTCAGGCCGAGGCGCGCAACGCGGTGTCCTCGGCGCGCACGACCGTGTCGATGCGGCCGAACCTGTCCATCACCCGCTCGATGACAAGGCCCCATTGGCGTTGATCCGCCGTGTCTGCGGCGATCACCATGACTCGATCGGCTGGATGGCCGTGCATGACCCTGACCGCGTCACCGGGATGGCGGGCGACGGCTGCCACCCGGCGCCCCTCGGCCAGTAGTATGCGCGCCAGCTGATAGCCGGCATCGGTGTCGCCGTCCAGCACGATGACGACAGTGGCTGTGACGGGGGACGTTTCGCGCTTCATACGGCGATTGAACGCCCGCTACCTTGGTGCGCGATGTGGGCCTGTTATGCGATGGCCACGAGTCACCACGGCACGACGTGGTTCTGGTAGTCGAGGAACTGCAGGCCGCCTTCGCCGGCGTGGGCGACGATGGCGTCGACGACACCGGGGATGCTGTCGTGCACCGTCAACTTGGCGCCGTCGCCGCCGAGCTCGGTCTTCACGTGACCGGGATTGATCAGCAGCAGCGTCAGCGGATCGTCGGCGTGACGGGCCGCGAAGCTGCGGGAACAACTGATTGAGCGCCGACTTGCTGGCTCGGTAGACCTCGTGCCCGCCCCGGGTGTTCTGCGAGATGCTGCCCTGTCGCGACGACATGATGCCGATGGTTCCCGAATCGGGCACCAGATAGTGGAGTGACTCGACGACGCGCAGCGGGCTGAGGGCACTGGTGACCATGACCTCGATGAAGCTTTCGGTGCTCACGTCTGCGATGTGGATGTCGCCCTGCGTGATCGCAGCGCCGCGTGCATACCCGTTCCTCGCGAACACCTTACGGGTTCACTGCCGCTTGAATGCGTATAACATACGCTTAGGCTATGACGCAGCCGACCGTATTGATCAGTGGTGCCGGAATCGCAGGGCCCGCGCTGGCCTTCTGGCTGGCAGGCAACGGTTATCGGGTCGTGGTCGTCGAGTCGGCACCGGGAATCCGCCCGGGAGGTCAAACCGTGGACCTGCGCGGCGCCGGTGCGGACGTGGTGCAGCGCATGGGACTGCTCGATGAACTGAAGCGCCGTTCGATGGACCAAGCCGGCATCGCCTGGGTGGCGCCGGACGGACGGCGTCGGGCGGAGATGCCGGTCGAGGCATTCGACGGCAACGGCGTGGTCTCCAAGCTCGAGATCCTGCGTGGCGACCTTGTCGACGTGCTGTACCAATCCACCAGGAACCGCGTCGAGTATCGTTTCAGCACACGCATTTCCGAGCTGCACTCCAACGACGAGGGCGTGGACGCGACACTGACCGACGGCACCCGGCTCACGGCCGACCTGGTCGTCGGCGCTGACGGTCCCCACTCGTCGGTACGAGGGCTGGTCTTTGGGCCGGAGGACCGATTCGTCAAGCCGCTGGGCGGCTATCACGCGTGGTTCACCGCACCAGATTGTGTGGGCCTCGACGGCTGGTACCTGATGTACCAGGCCGCGGGCGGCATCAACGCCTCGATGCGCCCATCGCATGATCAGGCGAACGCCAAGGCGGGCTTGGCCTTTCGGTCCGCACCGTTGAACTACGACCGACACGACCTCGACACTCAGCGACAACTGCTCGTGGAGAGGTTCGCCGGCGCGGGCTGGCAGTGCGATGCGCTATTGGCGGCCGCCGAGGGCGCGGACGACTTCTACTTCGACGCCTTCGCTCAGGTGCACATGGAAACCTTCTCGTCGGGCCGAGCGACCCTCGTTGGCGATGCGGGTTACTGCGCCTCACCGTTGAGCGGCATGGGAACCAGCCTCGCGCTGGTCGGCGCCTACCTCCTGGCGGGCGAATTGGGGCCCGCGGCAGATACTCTCACCATCGAACACGTTGAACGCGCGCTCGCGAACTACGGCAGGTTGATGCGGCCCTACATCGATAATTGCCAGAATCTGCCTGCAGGCATCGACGGCTTCGCACCGATGTCGAATTCCGGTATCGTGGTCACGGCGTTGGTGATGAAGTGGATGCAGCGCTGGCCGTTTCGCTCATTCGCCGCCAAGAAGTACTTCACCACCGCTGACTCGATAGAGCTACCGGGCTACGGAGGCGAGGGGGCCGCGCCCTAGATCGACCGCGACAACCCCCGGCCGAACTGCAGCAGACGTTGCATCTGCGCGAGCCCGCCGTTGTCGACGGTCTTGGTGCAGCGGGACGAATCGCAGAACAGGTCCACGCCGACAGCCGCCCCAGGCGTCCTCGGCGGCGCCGCCATCACAACCCCTCGGGGCTGCTCCGCACGGCGGCCGCAGCAGCACGAATCTGTGGGGTCACCAACATCACCTGGCCGAGGACGCCGTTGACGAACCCCGGCGAATCGTCGGTGGACAGGCTCTTGGCCAGCTCGACCGCCTCGTCGACCGCGACCGGCTCGGGAACGTCGTCGGCGTGAAGCAGCTCCCACACCGCCACCCGTAGCACTGCCCGATCGACCGCGGGCAGTCGCTCCAACGTCCAGCCCTGAAGGTGGGCGGAGATCAGATCGTCGATGTGCGCGGCGTGCTCGGTGACACCATGTGCGACGGTGACCGTATACGGGTTCAGGGTCGACACCTCGGAGTCGCCTTCCGCCAGGGTGTTGCGTCCGTCGGCGATCTCGGCGGCCGTCAGTCCGCGCGCCTCTGCCTCGAAGAGCAGGTCGACCGCGCGCTTGCGGGCCTGGTGGCGGCCACGGTCCGCGCGACGGTCAGGCATTCACCCGACCCAGGTAGCTGCCGTCGCGGGAGTCGACCTTGAGCCTGTCGCCGGTGTTGATGAACAGCGGCACGTTGATCTGGGCACCGGTCTCCATCGTGGCGGGCTTGGTGCCCGCGCTGGACCGGTCACCCTGCAGGCCGGGATCGGTGTGGGAGACGAGCAGCTCTACCGTCACCGGCAGCTCCAGGTACAGCGGCGCACCCTCGCTGAACGCAACCTGCACCGGCATGCCCTCGAGCAGGTAGTTCGCCGCGTCACCGACGAGGGACTCCGGCAGCGGGTGCTGCTCGTAGTCCTGGGAGTCCATGAACACGAAGTCGGTGCCGTCACGGTACAGGTACGTGGTGTCGCGGCGGTCGACAGTGGCGGTCTCCACCTTGACGCCCGCGTTGTACGTCTTGTCGACGACCTTTCCGGAGAGGACGTTCTTGAGCTTGGTTCGCACGAACGCGGGGCCCTTGCCAGGCTTGACGTGCTGGAACTCGGTGATCTGCCACAGCTGGCCGTCGATCTGCAGGACGAGCCCATTCTTGAAGTCGGCGGTCGATGCCACGGTCGGTACTACTCCTAGCCTCATTTAGAGAATCGCCAGTTCCTTGGGGAACCGGGTCAGCAACTCAGGTGTGGGTGCATCGTCACTGCCCACGACCAGCGTGTCCTCGATGCGGACACCGCCATGGCCGGGCAGATAGACACCGGGCTCCACGGTTACCGCGGAGCCAGCAAGCAGTGTACCGGCGGATGAGGCGCTGATTCCCGGCGCTTCGTGGATCTGCAGCCCGACACCATGACCAAGGCCGTGACCGAAGTTCTCCGCGAAGCCCGCATCAGCAATGACCTGGCGCGACGCCCCGTCCACGTCGGACAGCGACACCCCGGGCGCGAGCGCGTCGGTGCCCATCCGCTGAGCGGTGGCGACCAGGTCGTAGACGTCGAGCTGCCACTGCGCCACCGGTGAGAGGACGAACGTGCGCGTCATGTCCGAGTGATAGCCGGCGACCAGCGCACCGAAGTCGATCTTCACGAAGTCGCCCGCCGCCAGCACGGAATCGGTCGGCCGGTGGTGAGGGATTGCCGAGTTGAGGCCTGCGGCGACGATCGTCTCGAAGGACACGCCGTCGGCACCGTGGTCGAGCATCCGCGACTCCAGGTCGCGCCCCACCTCCTTCTCGGTGCGACCGGGCCGTAGACCGCCCGCCGCCACCAGGTCGGCGAGCGCCGCGTCGGCGGCCTCGCACGCCAACCGCAGCAACGCGATCTCGCCGGCGTCCTTGACCTCACGAAGCGCTTCGACCGCGCCCGCCGCCCTCCGCAATTCGACGTCGCCCGCGGCCTTCTTCAACAGCACGTGGCCGTCGACCGTCACCACGTGGCTCTCGAAGCCGAGCCGTCGCACCCCGCTCGCGGCCGCAACGGCCGTCAGATGGGGCCCACAGGACCGATCGATGACGATCTCGGCATCAGGGGACTGCTGGGCGGCCTGCGTCTGGTACCGGCCATCTGTCGCGAGTACCGGAACCTCGTCGTCGACACGAATCAGTAGCGCGGCGTTCGATCCGGTGAAACCGGACAGATATCGCACGTTGACCAGGTCTGTTACCAGCATTGCGTCCAACTCGGCGGCGGCGAGTCTGCGACGCAGGCGGCCCCTGCGCTGTGAAATCGTCACAGCGCCCGACGGTACTCGCTACGCTGTGCCCCCATGAGTAAGTGGTTGCTGCGCGGACTGGTGTTCGCGGCCCTGATGGTCATCATCCGATTGCTTCAGGGAGCCCTGATCAACCTGATGGAGAGCCAGGCGCTATTGATCAGCGTGATCCTGGTTGCGGTGTTCGCCATCGCGGCGTTCCTGTGGGGTTTGATGGACGGCCGCGGCGACGCGCAGGACAATCCCGATCCCGACCGCCGGGCCGACCTCGCCATGGCCTGGCTTCTGGGTGGTCTGTTCGCGGGCATCGTCAGCGGCTTCGTGGCGTGGTTCATCTCGCTCTTCTACGAGAACCTGTACGCCGAGGGTCTGCTCAACGAGGTGACCACTTTCGCCGCGTTCACCGCGCTGCTGATGTTCGTCTTCGCCATCGGAGGTGTGGCGCTGGGCCGTGCTCTCGTGGATCGCAATGCCCCGCCGGTTCAGCGTCACACCGTCGATGGCGACCGCGCCGACACCGACGTGTTCGAGGCCGTCCGCGACAACGAGACGCCAGTGCACTCCGGCGCCTCCACCGGCGACAAGACCACCCCGGTGAACCTCGAGAAGAACTCCTAGCCGCTCTCGGCGAGGTAGCGCAGGGCGAGCAGGTAGCCCTGCACGCCGAGTCCGACGATCACGCCCGTCGCGATGGCACTCAGGTATGACTGGTGCCGAAACTCTTCGCGCGCATGCACGTTCGAGATGTGAACCTCGATCAGCGGCGCTGTCAGCTCCGAACATGCGTCCCGAAGCGCCACCGAGGTGTGGGTCAACGCACCGGCGTTGAGCACGACGGGCTCCCCCGCGTCGGCGGCGTCGTGGACCCAGCCGAGTAGCTCGGCCTCGCTATCTGACTGTCGCACCAGGACTTTCAGCCCGAGCTCGGTGGCTTCGCGCTCGATGATTCCGACCAGGTCACCGTACGTGGTCCTGCCGTAGACCTCCGGTTGACGGCGCCCGAGCCTGCCGAGGTTGGGGCCATTGAGCACGTTGACGGTCACCGAGTCGTTCATTGGGCTGCGATCTCCGAGTAGGCGGCGACCAGCAGCGCGGGATCCGGGCCCTCGAGCCGTCCCGGCTTGGCCATACCCTCGAGGACCACGAATCGCAAGACGCCGGAACGGGTCTTCTTGTCGCCGGCCATGTACTCGAGCAGCTGCGGAAACGCATCGGCGTCGTAGGTCACAGGCAGACCAAGGGCCGTCAGGACGGTGCGGTGGCGATCGGCGGTCTCGTCGTCGAGGCGCCCGGCCAGCCTGCCCAGCTCCGCCGCGAAGACCAGCCCGACCGACACCGCTGCGCCGTGGCGCCACCGGTAGCGCTCGCGGCGCTCGATCGCGTGGGCCAGGGTGTGTCCGTAGTTGAGGATCTCACGCAGTTGCGATTCCCTCTCGTCCGCGGCGACGACCTCGGCCTTGATCACCACCGAGCGCCGGATGAGTTCGGGCAGTACCGAACCCCTGGGGTCGAGCGCCGCCTCCGGGTCGGCCTCGATCATGTCGAGGATCACGGGGTCGGCGATGAATCCGGCCTTGACGATCTCCGCCATGCCCGCCACGATCTCGTTGCGCGGCAACGTCTCCAGTGTCGCCAGGTCGACGAGCACCGCGACTGGCTGATGGAACGCGCCGACGAGGTTCTTGCCCGCGTCGGTGTTGATTCCGGTCTTACCGCCGACTGCGGCGTCCACCATGCCCAGCAGCGTGGTCGGCACGTGCACGACGTCGACGCCGCGCAGCCACGTGGCCGCGGCGAATCCGCTGACGTCGGTGGCCGCGCCGCCGCCCAGGCTCACGACCGCATCCTGACGCCCGATGCCGATGCGTCCCAACACATCCCAGATGAAGCCAACGACCGGAAGCTCCTTGCCCGCCTCCGCGTCTGGGATCTCGATGCGATGCGCGTCGATTCCCTTGTCGGACAGATGGTTCCGAATCACCTCGGCGGTCTGGTTCAGCGCCGGCTGGTGCAGGATGGCCACCCGGTGGCGGCCGTCGAGCACGCGGGTCAGGTCGTCGAGCAGGCCCGTCCCGATGATCACCGGGTAGGGGCGGTCGACCAGGACGTCGACGGTGACGGGTTCAGTCATTGCGCGCCTCTGCTCGACGGGCCAGCGCCGCGGGGCTAGGCGGCGCCTCTGTGGTGGGTGCGGGGTTCAGGACCGTGGGGAGTCTGCGCCACGCCGGCCTGCGGCGGCGCTTCGCATGCGGCCGTTCAGGGGTCGCGCTCTCCATCCGTTGCACGATGTGGCGCACCACCGCCCCGGGGTTGCGCCGATTGGTGTTGATCCGCAGGGTCGCCACCTGCCGGTACAGCGGGACGCGCTGAGTCATCAACTCGCGGAACCTCTCCCCGGGTTCGGCACCCGCGAGCAGCGGCCTGGCCGTTCCTCCCGAAGTGCGCCGAACACCCTCGGCGGCACTGATTTCGAGATAGATGACCGTGTGGCCGACAAGCGCGTCACGGACTTCTGGCGTCGTGATGGCGCCGCCTCCGAGCGAGACCACCCCGTCGTGTTCGGCCAGCGCCGCGCAGACGACGTCCGCCTCGATGCGGCGGAACTGGGCCTCCCCCTCGACGAAGATGTCCGCGATGCTGCGGCCCGTGGTCTCGACGATCTTGGCGTCGGTGTCGAGCAGAGGCACGCCAAGTGCCTTCGCGAGGCGGCGCCCGATGGTGGACTTGCCCGACCCGGGCATGCCAACGAGCACGGCCCTTGGCGCCATCAGCCCGACGCCTGCACTGGTTCGACCACATGCTGGCGTTTGGTGACGCTCGCCAGGTAGCCGCCGACGTTGGCCTTGGTTTCGGCCAGCGAGTCGCCGCCGAACTTCTCCAGCGCGGCACGGGCCAGCACCAGCGCCACCATCGTCTCGACGACGACGCCCGCGGCGGGCACCGCGCACACGTCGGAGCGCTGGTGAATGGCAACGGCTTCCTCACCGGTCGTCATGTCGACCGTCGCCAGTGCCCGCGGCACCGTCGAAATGGGCTTCATCGCGGCCCGCACCCGCAGCGCCTGACCGTTGGTCATGCCGCCCTCCAGACCGCCTGCGCGGTTGGTCGAGCGCATCACCCCGTCGGGGCCTGGGTAGATCTCGTCGTGGGCCACGCTGCCACGGCGGCGTGCGGTCTCGAAGCCGTCGCCGATCTCGACGCCCTTGATGGCCTGGATTCCCATCACGGCGGCGGCCAGCTGACTGTCGAGCCGGTTGTCGCCACTGGTGAACGACCCAAGGCCGACGGGCAGCCCGTCAACGACGACCTCGACGACGCCGCCGAGCGTGTCGCCGTCCTTCTTGGCGTCCTCGATCTCGGCGATCATGGCCTGCTCAGCCGCTTCGTCGAACGCACGAACCGGACTGTCATCAATGCGCGCCTGATCCTCCGGCCGCGGCGGCGGCCCGTCATAGGGCTTCGACGCGCCGATCGCGATGACGTGTGAGACCACCTCGACTCCGAGCGCCTGGCGTAGGAACTCCCTGGCGACGGTGCCTGCGGCAACGCGGGCGGCGGTCTCGCGGGCGCTGGCGCGCTCCAGCACCGGGCGCGCGTCGTCGAAGCCGTACTTGAGCATGCCCGCGTAGTCGGCGTGCCCTGGCCGCGGCCGGGTCAGCGGCTCGTTCCGTGCTCCGTCGAGGTCCGCCTGATCGACGGGGTCGGCCGCCATCACGGTCTCCCACTTCGGCCACTCGGTGTTGCCGATCTCGATGGCGATCGGACCGCCGAGGGTGAGTCCGTGACGTACCCCGGCCAGCACGGTGACCGCGTCGGCCTCGAACTTCATCCGGGCGCCGCGGCCGTAGCCCAGCCTGCGGCGCTTCAGCTGCCCGGCAATGTCCTCCGACGTGATCTCGAGGCCAGCGACCATACCCTCGACCAGGGCCACCAAGGCGCGGCCGTGGGATTCACCAGCTGTGGTCCATCGCAACACGCGTCCCATCTTCCCATGGCGGCCCCGACCTGACGTAATCCCTCATACTAGGCTGCGCTGCAGCAGCAATGTGTCGACGAACCTGTCGTGCTTGTAGCCGACATTCGTCAGGCGGCCGGCGTCGGTGAAGCCGAACCGGTGGTGCAACTCGACGGAGGCGGGATCGCCCGTGTCGGCAATCACCGCGATCACCTCCCGGATGCCTCTGACCACGGTCGCACCGAGCAACTCGCGCATCAGTTCGGTGCCACAGCCCTGTCCGGTGGCGCGCGGCGCGACGTACACCGAGTCCTCGACCGTGGACCGGTAGGCCGGTCGCGTCTTCCACGGTGCGCAGTACGCGTAGCCGGCGACGGTACCGTCGCGTTCGGTGACGATGAACGGCAGGTCTGCGCCGGTGATCGAGTCGAAGCGCCGTCGCCACTCCTCGCGCTCGGGCGGATCGAGCTCGAAGGTGGCGACGCTGGTGCGCACGTAGTGGGCGTAGATCTCCGCGATCGCTTCCAGGTCGTCGGGTGTGGCGGCGCGTGTGGGCATGGTCGTCTCCCCCGTTTGAATCAACGGTAGGTCTAGAGGACGACCAGGGCGACCGCTGCGAGCGTCGCGACACACATCGACGGTCCGTGCGGCACCGTGATTCCCCCCGTCGCTTCGCTCGCCCCGGTGATTCCCCCCGTCGCTTCGCTCGCCCCGGTGCCCCGAGCTTGCACGACGACGATCCCCCACAGCGCCGTCAGCAGCGGCGCGCCGATCGCGGCGAGTACCCAGGCATCGACCCCGAACGCGCCCGTCAGCGCACCGACGCCGATCGCCAACTTGACGTCCCCCGCACCCATGGCCACGGGTGCGACCAGGTGCACGCCGAGGTACAGGGCCGTCAGAACGAGAGCGCCGAGCAGCGCAGGCACCCCACGCCCGGCGAGCGCCGCGGCGATCAGGACCGCGACCGCGCCGGGAAGCGTCAGCGCGTTCGGCAGTCGACGCTGCCTGACGTCATAGACCGCGAGCGCCGCCAGCCAGGCCAGCACACAAACCGCGGCCACCCCTTCCCCCATGGAGAAAGGTTACGGTCCGCCGAGGGCCGCGATCATCGCCTCTTTCGGCGCGGGCAGGCCGGTAAACTGCTCGACCTGCGCGAACGCCTGGTTCAGGAGCATCTGCAGCCCGCTGATGACCCGCCCGCCCGCGGCCGTGACCGCCCGCGCCAGCGGCGTCGGCCACGGGTCGTAGATCGCGTCGAGGAGCACCGGCGTCCTAGTGACGGTGTCGGCGTACCGGGCGGCGACGTCCGCCGGAATCGTGTTCACCACGACGGCGATGCCGGCCAACGATGCGCCGAGCTCCACCCAGCGGGTGTCGACGCCGAGCCGCGACCCGAGGTCCAGCAGTGGCGCGGCCCTGTCGAGGTTGCGGGCGACGATTGAAATGTGTTGTACGCCAAGCTCGGCCAGTCCGGCGAGCGCCGCGGGGGCCGTGCCGCCCGAGCCCAGGATCGCGGCCGGACCTGAAATGCTTCCGAGGGCCCCAGTCACTCCATCGATGTCGGTATTGTCTGCCCGCCAGCCCGACGCCGTCCGGACGAGCGTGTTGGCCGAGCCGACCAGTTCCGCCCGGACGGTTCGCTCCCCGGCGAACCGCAACGCGGCGAACTTGCCGGGCATCGTCACCGACACACCCACCCACTCGGGGCCGAGACCGCGTACCAGCGGGGGCAATTCATCTGCACTGCACTCGATGCGCTCGTAAGTCCAGTCGGTCAACCCGAGGGCGCGGTAGGCAGCCAGATGAAGCTGCGGCGACCGGGAATGCGCGATCGGCGATCCGAGGACCGCGGCCCTACGGCTCATCGCGCGCTGTCGAGCACACCGTTTTGTCGGGCTAGCTCGATGTTGGCCAGATGTTGTCGATAGTCACGGGTGAACAGCGTGGTGCCCTGCATGTCGATGGTGACGAAGTACAGCCAATCACCCGGCTCGGGACTCTCGGCGGCGGCCAGCGCGGGCTGTCCGGGTGAGCAGATCGGCGTCGCGGGCAGCCCGTCGCGCGCGTAGGTGTTCCATGGCGTCGACCTGGCCCGGTCGGCGTCGGTGGTCGCGACCTCCTGACGGTCCAGCGAGTAGTTCACCGTCGAGTCGAACTCCAGTCGGCGGTGATCGGGCGCGATCAGCCGGTTGTAGATGACCCTGGCCACCTTCGCGAAATCCTGGGGCTTCGACTCACGCTGCACCAGCGACGCCACCACCAGGACCTGGTACGGCGACAGGTTCTCGGCATTGCCGGCCGCGAGCAGACCGTTCTGCTCGTACTGCCGCGTGCTGGCGGAGATCAACTTCGACAGGACGTCCTGTGCAGGCGCCGACGGGTCGACGTCCCATGTGCCCGGCGCGATGAGGCCCTCGATACGGCGGTGGTCGGCGCCGAGCGCCTTGACGGGGTCGACGGCCCATGCGGGCACCGCCAGCGCTGACGGGTCCGCTGATCCCGCGGCCTTCTTCAGGTCGTCGACGTTGATGCACTTCTGTTGACCGTCGAGATTCGTGCAGGTCGCGTCCGCGATCAGCGAGAAGACGCCTTTCGTCACCGCATTGGTCCTGACGTCGGCGATGTCGTCGAGCTGGCGTCCCTCGGGGATCACCAACCTGCCCACCCGGTTCTGCGGATCCGCCAGCCGGGCAACGGCATTCGCGGCGGGAATCTCGGTGCGCACCTTGTAGAACCCCGGCTGGATCGAGGAGATGGCCGTATTGCCCGCCGCGGCGTCGACGAAGGCCTGCGACGTGGCCACCACGCCGCCGTCCTGCAGGGTCTTGCCGATCGCGGTGGTGGAGTCCCCGTTGTGGACCTGTACGACCACGTCCTTGACGCCGTCACCCTGGTAGTCGCCGCCCGAGTTGCCGAAGACTCCGTGCCACAGCCGCGAGCCGAGGAACACGGCGCCGATCACGACGACGATCAGCGCGGCGACCGAGAGGCGGCTGAACATGCGGCGCCTGCGGCGGTTGCGGTTGGCTCTGGCGCGTTCGGTCCGGCTCATGTTGCGGCGCGGCCGCCCGACCGCCTCCGGCGCCGTGCGCTCGCGACCCCAATTGTCAGACATCGGCCGCTCCGCGGTGTTCGGCGAGGGCGACTCGCCGCTGGTCCAGCCAGTTCTGCAGGATGCCCACGGCAGCTGCCTGGTCGATCATCGACTTCTGCCCCCTCGCCCGGACGCCCGCCTCCCGCAACGACCGCTGAGCCGTCACCGTGGTGAGCCGCTCGTCGGACAGCCGCACGGGAACGGGGTCGATGCGGGCCGCGAGGGCATCGGCCACCGCGATCGCATCGAGGGCCGACGGGCCGGTTCGGTCGGCGAGGGTCCGCGGCAAACCGACGACGACTTCGACGACCTCGAGATCAGCGGCAATCTGCGAGAGCCTGCGAATGTGCTTGCCGCCGGCGCTCTTGCCGTCACGGCTTACCGTCTCGACCGGAGTGGCCAGTATTCCGTCTGGGTCGCTGGTGGCGACGCCGATGCGAACGGTGCCCACGTCGACCCCGAGCCGACGACCGCGTCCGGGGTCGTCGCCGCCAGGCCGGTCGGGCTGACGGTCTTCGGTATGGGTCAACCGAGTCGACTCCGGTTGAGCTCTGCGAGCAACGCGGTCAGGGCCGCGTCGATGCCCGACGCTCTACTGCCCGAGCCCTGCGCGAGATCGGACTTGCCTCCGCCACGTCCGTTCAGCCCCGATCCCAGAACCTTGACCAATTCGTTCGCGCTCAGCCCGAGGTCCTGCGCGGCTGGGTTGACTGCGACGACGTAGGGCACCGAGTCGCCGTCACCCTGGCCCTTCCCGTCGCTTCGCTCGCCCGGATCGGCGATCAGGGCGACCACGGCTGGCTCGGAGCCGAGCTTGCCCTTGACGTCACCGACCAGGCTGCGCAGGTCCGCCGCGGAGATGCCCCCCGCCATGCGCTGTGCCACCACACGGACCTTACCCACCAGCTCTGCACCTGCGGCGGCGTCCGCTGCCGCGGCGCGCGCGTTGGCCAGCCTCGAGCGGTCGAGTTCCTTCTCCGCGGCCTTGAGCCGTTCGACGAGGTTGGCGACCCTGGCGGGCACCTCGTCCGACGGCACCTTGAGCGAAGACGCCAGACCGGCCATCAGGGCGCGTTCCTTGGCCAGGTACTTGAACGAGTCCAGTCCGACGTAGGCCTCGACTCGACGCACGCCGGAGCCGACCGACGATTCGCCGAGGATCGTCACGGGGCCGATCTGCGCCGAGTTGTGCACGTGCGTGCCGCCGCAAAGCTCCAACGAGAACGGGCCGCCGATCTCGACGACGCGCACCTCCTCCGGGTAGGCCTCGCCGAAGAGGGCCATCGCACCCATGGCCTTGGCCTTGTCGAGCTCGGTGCGAAAGGTGTGCACTTCGAAGTCGGCCTCGACGGCCCCGTTGGTGACGACCTCGATCTCGTTGCGTTGCTCCTCGGTGAGGGCACCCTGCCAGTTGAAGTCGAAGCGCAGGTAACCCGGCCGGTTGAGCGACCCTGCCTGAACGGCGTTGGGGCCCAATGTCTGTCGCAGCGCGGCGTGGACCATGTGCGTGCCCGAGTGGCCCTGGGTGGCACCGCGTCGCCACGTGGGGTCGACCGCCGCCACCACGGTGTCGCCTTCCACGAACTCACCGGAGGAGACGTTGACGCGGTGCACGAAGAGGGTCTTGGCGATCTTCTGCACATCCGTGACGGCCGCCTTGGCGGCGCCGCTGGATCCGGTGCCGGTGATGTCGCCGATGTCGGCGATCTGGCCGCCGGACTCGGCGTAGAGCGGTGTGCGGTCGAGCACCAGTTCGATGCGGTCCGCGGCTGGCCCGTCGTGGGCGACGACGGGTACTCGCTTGCCATCGACGAAGATGCCGAGAATCGTTGCTTCGGAGGACAGTTCATCGAAGCCGGTGAATTCGGTGGGGCCGGTGTCGACCAGCTCGCGATACGCCGACAGGTCGGCGTGTGCATGCTTGCGGGATGCGGCGTCGGCCTTGGCGCGCTGACGCTGCTCCGCCATCAGGCCACGGAAACCCTGCTCGTCCACGGTGAGGCCGGACTCCGACGCCATCTCCAAGGTGAGTTCGATGGGGAAGCCGTAGGTGTCGTGCAGGGTGAACGCGTCCATGCCCGAGAGCACGGTGACCCCGGATGCCTTGGTGGAGTTCGCTGCGTCCTCGAACAACCGTGAGCCCGACGCGAGCGTTCGGTTGAACGCCGTCTCCTCGGCGACCGCGATGCGGTTGATCCGATCGAAGTCGGTCACCAGCTCCGGGTACGAGGGGCCCATCGCGTCGCGGACTCGTGCCATCAGTTCGGCGACGATCGGAGTGTCGATGCCGAGGAGCTTGGCCGATCGGATGACGCGACGAAGCAGACGGCGAAGCACGTACCCGCGGCCGTCGTTGCCCGGGCTCACGCCGTCGCCGATGATGATCGCGGCGGTGCGACTGTGGTCGGCGATGATGCGGTAGCGCACGTCGTCATCGTGGTTGCCCAAGCCGTATCCGCGCGGCGCGATTCCTGCGACCAGATCGATCACCGGGCGCACCAGATCCGTCTCGTAGACGTTGTCGACGCCCTGCAGCAGGCACGCCACGCGCTCGATGCCCATGCCGGTGTCGATGTTCTTGCGCGGCAACGGACCGAGGATGTCGAAGTCGGACTTGCCGGTGCCCTCGCCGCGCTCGTTCTGCATGAAGACGAGGTTCCAGATCTCGATGTAGCGGTCCTCGTTGGCCTCTGGCCCGCCGTCGACACCGTACGCGGGTCCGCGGTCGACGTAGATCTCCGACGACGGCCCGCACGGTCCCGGAATGCCCATGGACCAGTAGTTGTCGGCCATCCCGCGACGCTGGATGCGTTCCAGCGGCAGCCCGGCTACCTCCTGCCACAGTGCGATCGCCTCGTCGTCGTCGAGATAGACAGTCGCCCAGAGCGTTTCGGGGTCCAATCCGTAGCCACCCTGATCCTGCGGATTGGTCAACAGTGTCCAGGCGAACTCGATGGCGCCCTTCTTGAAGTAGTCGCCGAAGGAGAAGTTGCCCGCCATCTGGAAGAACGTGTTGTGGCGGGTGGTGATGCCGACTTCGTCGATGTCGGGCGTGCGGATGCACTTCTGGACGCTGGTCGCGCGGTCCCACGGCGGCCTCTGCTGCCCGAGGAAGAACGGCACGAACTGGACCATGCCCGCGTTGACGAACAACAGGTTGGGGTCGTCGAGGATCACCGACGCGCTCGGCACCTCGGTGTGACCCGCGTTCACGAAGTGATCGAGGAAGCGCTTCCTGATCTCGTGTGTCTGCACGTGCTGCTGTCCTTAACTATTCGAGTCATGGCCGTTCTCGACCGCATTACAGTACCGGCCCGTCCCGATCGCCCTGCAAGCGCGCGGCGTGGGCTCCTCGTGGCGCGCCGGTTAGGCGCGGCTTCACCCACCGATGAAGCTCAGACGCACCGACCGCCGCGGGTTGTCCCTGTTCAGGTCGACCAACACGATGCTCTGCCAGGTACCGAGAAGCGGCTCGCCGGCCTGAACCGGGACGGTCACCGACGGCGCCACTATCCCGGGCAAGACGTGATCGGCGCCATGTCCCGGGGAACCGTGAGCGTGTCGGTATCGGTCGTCGCGGGGCAGCAACCGTTCGAGCGTCTCGACCAGGTCGTCGTCGGACCCGGCGCCCGTCTCCATGACGGCCACGCCCGCCGTGGCGTGCGGAACGAACACGCTGCACAGCCCGTCACCCAGCGGTGCACAGAATGCACGGACGGTGTCGGTGACATCCACGGTGCGGCGACGGGAGGTATCCACGTCGATCAACTCGGTGTTCACAGTCACGAGAGTACGGCCGAATTTATTCACGGCGACGTTTATTTCGTGGGCCCGAGGGTATCGCTGTCTCATCTCAAACACCGAACGGAAGTGAAGAGACAATGACTCCCACTGGCATCATCACCGCAATACTGATCGGCGTCGTCGTCGGCGTCCTCGGTCGCCTCGTACTCCCCGGCAAGCAGCCGATCGGCTTTCTCGTCACGATTTTGGTCGGCATCGTCTCGGCGCTCATCGGCACGTGGCTGGCCCGCCAACTCGGCATCCCCACCGCGACCGCAGGCATCGACTGGATGGAACTACTGGTGCAGGTCATCGTCGCCGCGCTCGGCGTCGCGCTGGTGGCCGGTCTGATGGGCCGCCGTCGGACAGGCATCCTTCGCCGCTAGTCAGGGCGGTGCGGCAGAAGGGGTTTCCCCGCGCCCTGATCTGCTGCACCTCTGCTGCACCACTCAGGCGTTGCCGTCGGGATCGGCGAAATCGAACATCGTGCCCCATCGCGATCGTCGAGGACGTTGACATCCCGGCGGCAACGCCGCCCTCCACCAGTTGCCGGTGCCGACCGGCACCACCCCTTCCAGCGTCCAGTCGTCAGGCGTCCGACAGCAGGGTCTCGAGACGTTCGTAGCCCTCGGTCATGCCACCCTCCATGCCCGAGGACAGGAGGGCATCGCGGGCGTCGGTGTTGGGACAGATCGAACGTCCGCGCAGCCTGCTGCGCCCGCCGCCGAGGTCGTCGAACCATAGATATTCGATGTTGACCATGTCCGGTGCGCCTTCGAACTCGAACGTCTGGATGACGAACTCGTCGTCACGCACAGTGTGGAAGACGCCGTTGAACCAGTACTCGTCGCCGTCTGGCCCGAGGTGCAGGTAGCGATAGCCTCCGCCGGTACGGAATTCCCAACGCTCGATGGACATCTCATTTCGAGAGGGCCCAAGCCACTGCTTGACGAGCTCGGGTTCGGCGTGAGCGCGGAAGAGCGCCTCGACGGGAGCGTCGAATTCGCGGGCGAATTCCATGGCCAGGGTGTCGACTGGGGCCACTAGGTCGAGTGCGTTCGTCATCGCGAGTTTCCCTTCTAGATCTTGTCTGTGTTCTCGGTCGCCACCAGCAGGCCGTCCAGCCGGCGGTAGTTGCGTTCGGCGTCCAACCGGTAGCGGTCGATCCAGCCCGTCAGCCGCTCGAGTGCCGCGGCGTCGAGGTGCACGGGCCTGCGTTGGGCCACGCGGGTCCTAGTGACCAGGCCCGCGTGCTCCAGCACCTGAATGTGCTTGGACACCGCCTGTTTGGTGATGGGATGCGGTTCGGCCAGCTCGTTGACCGTGGCGGGCCCCCGCGACAACCTGGCCACGATGGCCCGGCGCACCGGATCCGCCAAGGCCAAGAAGGCGCGGTCCAGACGCTCTTCGCCGCCACCATCCTCGGGTTTCAATTATCAACCTCTAGTTTGATCAATCATTTGGTTGACTACAAACGTAGGTCGCGGTGCTCGGGATGTCAAGGATTACCGGTCAGCGCTTTCGACGGAGGATCGCGCGCAACCGGTCGAGCCGCCCCGCGATCTCCCGTTCGGCGCCGTGCGTCGTCGGCAGGTAGTAGTCGGCGCCGACGAGCTCGTCGGGCGCATACTGTTGCGGCACAATGCCGTCCGGGTCA
>NZ_JAVROT010000211.1:0-2811 GCF_032162605.1 Mycobacterium sp.
CGGAGGTCGTCCGGTGTTGGCGGAGCGGCGCCGACGAGGGCGGTCTCGGGCGTACCGTCTACGCCATGGCGGAACTCAAGGAGCGGCTGCGGGCCGATCTCACGGTGGCAATGAAGGCCAGGGACAAGTTGACCACCGCGACTCTGAGGATGGTGATCGCGGCGATTCAGGCCGAGGAGGTGTCGGGCAAGCAGGCGCGCGAACTGTCCGACGACGATGTACTCAAGGTGCTGGCGCGGGAGTCGCGCAAGCGCGGTGAGGCCGCGGAGATCTACGTGTCGAACGGCCGCGGCGAGCTCGCCGCCAACGAACGTGCCGAGGCCAGCGTCATCGACGACTACCTGCCCACCCAGTTGAACGACGACGAGCTCGCGAACGTCGTCAACACCGCCATCGCACAGGTCGCCGAGGAGATCGGCCACGGTCCGGGGATGAAGCAGATGGGCCAGGTGATGAAGGCCGCGGTGGCCATTGCCGAGGGCAAGGCCGACGGACCCCGCATCTCGGCCGCCGTGAAGGACAGGCTCTAACCTGGGTTTCCGCCAAGAGGCTGCGGGTACCCGTTTGCCATGACGCGTTTTGGCTACACCTTGATGACTGAGCAGAGCGGCCCGAAAGAGCTTGTCGAATATGCGGTTTCGGCCGAGCATGTTGGTTTCGACTTCGAGGTGAGCAGCGACCACTACTCGCCGTGGCTGTCCGCGCAGGGGCACGCACCGAACGCCTGGACGATGCTCGGAGCGGTGGCATACGCGACGGAGCGCGTCGAGCTCTTCACCTACGTGACTTGCCCGACCATCCGATATCACCCGGCGGTCGTGGCACAACAGGCCGCCACCCTGCAGATCCTCGCCGACGGCAGGTTCACCCTCGGTGTCGGCAGCGGCGAGAACCTCAACGAGCACGTCGTCGGTCAGGGATGGCCGACGGTGGCGCGACGCCAGGAAATGCTGCGCGAGGCCGTCCAGATCATCCGGGAACTGTTCACCGGCGAGGTGGTGGACTGGAAGGGGGACTATTTCGAGGTCGACTCCGCACGACTGTGGGACCTGCCCGAGGTGCCCGTCGCCATCGCCGCGGCGGTGTCGGGGGAACGTTCGGTGCAGACCTTCTCGCCACTGGTCGATCACCTCATCGCCGTCGAGCCCGACAAGGCCCTGGTCGACGGTTGGCACGCGGCGCGCAAGGGCACCGGTCTGCCCGGCGACTCGCGGGTCATCGGACAGATCCCGATCTGCTGGGACACCGACGAGGACGCCGCAGTCGAGCGTGCCCACGAGCAGTTCCGGTGGTTCGCTGGTGGCTGGTCCGTCAACGCCGACCTGCCGACGACGGCAGGCTTCGCGGGAGCCACCCAGTTCGTCCGCAAGGAAGACGTCGCGTCGTCCATTCCGTGCGGTCCTGACCTGGATGCCATCGTCGATTCCGTCAGTGAGTACTGGAAGGCGGGGTTCACCGACATCGCGCTGGTCCAGGTCGGCGACGAGGGGCAGGATCGATTCTTGGTGGAAGCCGCCGGACCGCTCCTGGCGAAACTCCGCTCGGCTGCTTCCTGAAGCGCGATCAAGAAAGGCTCCGACCGGTGTGGTCGGAGCCTTCTTTCGTCTCAACGCGGTCGGGGTAGCGGGATTCGAACCCACGACCTCTTCGTCCCGAACGAAGCGCGCTACCAAGCTGCGCCATACCCCGCGTGAAGCCCCGCCAGCGTATCGCACCGGGACAGTGCGAAGCCAAATGCGAAGCCAGACGCCCGGCCCGGGGTTACGGGCGCTCGGCAGTGACCGCGATCGCGATTGGTGCAGCGCCGTCTGGGTAGACCAGGGACATACATCGGCGCACAGGAATGGAAGTGGCCGTCGGTGGCGTTGTAACCGACAAGTTCGTTGTAACCAGCGCGTTCGATCGAGATTCACCGAGGAGAGGCATTCACATGACCGGGTTGGGAGCCACAATCTACTTTGGATTGTTCGCCATCGCCGCCTTGTGGCTGTTCCTGACGTCCGATCGCTTCAGCCGGGGTCAGGCCCAGCGGCCCGAGCGCTCGAACTCGTGGAGCGCCGCAGTCGATTCCGACGGATCCAGCCCGTGGCTTGTGAGCCACCCCGCGTCGAAGTAGGTGTCGCTGTAGCGGTCGCCACTGTCGGCTAGCAGGGTCACCACCGACCCACTGCGCCTCTCGGCGATCATTTCGGCCAACAGACCAAATGCTCCCCACAGATTGGAGCCGGTCGACGGTCCGACCTTGCGGCCGAGGACTGCGCTGACGTGGTGCGCCGCCGCCACCGAGCTGGCGTCTGGCACGCTCACCATCCGGTCGATGACGTCCGGGAGGAACGACGGTTCCACTCTCGGCCTGCCGATGCCCTCGATCCGCGACGACCGTCCGGTCACGTCCCGTCGGCCCTGCGCGTACGAGGGGAAGAACGCCGAGTTCTCCGGGTCCACCACGCATAGTCGGGTGTCGTAACGCCGGTAGCGCAGGTATCGACCGATCGTCGCGCTGGTGCCTCCGGTGCCCGCGCCGACGACGATCCACTGGGGAATCGGGAACTCCTCGTCGTGCATCTGGTCGAAGATCGATTCGGCGATGTTGTTGTTGCCGCGCCAGTCGGTGGCGCGTTCGGCGTTGGTGAACTGGTCGAGGTAGTGCCCGCCGGTCTCCTTCGCGAGCCGCTCGGCCTCGGCGTACATCTGCGACGACTCCGCCACGAAATGGCAACGGCCGCCTTGTGATTCGATCAGCGCGATCTTGGTTGCGCTGGTCGACGACGGCATCACCGCGATGAACGGCACCCCCACCAGCGCCGCGAA
>NZ_JAVROT010000212.1:0-5383 GCF_032162605.1 Mycobacterium sp.
CGGGTGGGGCTGATGACCCGGATGTCGGCATCTTCGGTGAACGTCGACGGCTCGATCTGGTGACCCACGGCGCTCGTCGACACGTAGGTGTAGGGCTTGAGCTTCGTGGTGAGCGCGATCCGGATCAGCTCGGCGGTGCCCACGACGTTGGGCCCGAACAGCTCGCGGTAGGGCAGGACGGTGTTGACCAGGGCTGCGGGATCCACGATCAGGTCGACGGTGTCGGCCAGCCGCTGCCAGGTCTGCTGGTCCAGGCCGAGGTTGGCTTCGCCCTTGTCGCCGGCGACGACCTCCAGATGATCGGCGGCGAGTTCCCGGAAGTGCCGCAACAGATCTGGGTCGCCGCTGTCGAACGTCTTGTCGAGACGGCGCCACGCGTCCTCGTCGGACTCGGCTCGCACCAGGCAGATCAGCGTGCCATCGACCAGCTCCATCCGCTCGAGCCATTCCAGGACCAGGTAGCGACCGAGGAAACCCGTCGCCCCGGTCAGCAGGACCGTCCGCACCTCGGCGCTCGGGCCTGGCAGCGTCGGGGCTCCGGACAGCGTCGTGGCGTCGATGAACTTGTCCAGCGTGAGGTCGCGAGCGTGGACCTCGGTGGTGTTGCCTCCGTGCACGGAGGCAAATCGGTGCCCCTCCGAGCTGGCGTGCCTTGCCAACTTCTGGCTCAGGCTTCTCACGGAAGGCGCGTCGAATATCGTGCGCACCGCAAGATCGGTATCAAGGGTTCTGTTGATCGCGTCTATCACCGGCATCGCCAATAGCGAATCCCCGCCCAGGTCGAAGAACGACTCGTCGACCCCGACGCGCTCAACGCCAAGGACCTGGGCGTAGATGCCGGCGACGATCTGCTCGGTCTGGGTCTGCGGCGCCTGGAAGGGCGTGGCGGCAAACACCGGCGCCGGCAGTGCCTTTCGGTCGATCTTGCCCGAGGAGGTCAACGGGAACTCATCGAGCACGACGATCTGGGACGGGACCATGTATTCAGGCAACTGCGCGCTCAACTGCTGACGCACCGCGCTGATCGTGGTGTTGGTGCGGGGGTTGTTGGCGTGGGGGGCGCTTTGGTCGGCCCAGCTGGGGGGCAGGTAGAGGTCGGTCAGCGGTGGGGTGTGCCGGCGGTGGGATTCGGGGGTGATGAAGACAGCATCGAGGGTGCCGGGTTGAGCGCCCCAGGTGACGACGACGTGGTAACCGGTGGCTTCGCCGGTGCGGTGCAATTGTTCGGGAGTGGCGGTGTCAGAGGGCGCGGTGACGCTCGCCGGGGCGACTGCGTCGGCTAGCGATAGCCCGGCGGCGAGGGCCTGCTCGATGAGGACGTCGGTGATGACTCCGGCCCGGGGGATCTCGGCGATGCGGACCGTTGCGGGACGTTGCGTTAGCAACTGGGTGCACAGCCCGCGCAATCCTGCACATTGGGTCCAGGTCCACGTGGGCACTGTCGCCAGCGAGCGGACCGACGTGGGGGTCTTATGAATGACGACGTCGTAGCGGTACCAGGTCAGTTCGTTGTCGGCAGATCCCGGTTTGACTTGGATGTCGAGCCCGGCCACGGACGGGTGGTCGGCGGCCCAGGTAGTGAAAAACTCTGGGGCCAGCAGTAATTCGGGCTCGCTGAGCACGCCGCGGTCAACTCGTTGGCGGATCTCGGCGGTGTCCGTGGTATCAGTGCGGGCGAGCGCGACTGCGGTTTGGAACGCGCCCTGCAGGGTGTGATTGCGGACGTCGCCGATGAAGAGTGCCCCGCCGGGGGCCAGCAGCTTCATGGCGCTGTCGACGAGGCCGGCCAGATATCTCGCGTTGGGGAAGTACTGGACGACCGAGTTGAGAATGATGGTGTCGAAGTAGCCCTGCGGCAGTGCCTCGGTGACGTGGGCGGGCTGGGTCAACAGCTGGACCCGATCACGCCACGGGATCCGCATCTGCTCCAGCGAGCGGGCGAGGTTGTCGATGACCACCGCCGACACGTCGGTTGCGACATAGTGCTCACACTGCGGGGCGATCTGTGACAACACCAGCCCCGAGCCCACGCCGATCTCCAACACTCGCCGCGGCTGCAGGGCCATGATCCGATGCACTGTTGCCGAGCGCCACTCCACCATCTCCTCTAGCGGGATCGGATCACCGGTGTAGCTGCTGATCCAGCTCCGAAAGTCCATGCCGAACCCCGACACCGCGACCTCGGCGCCGTACAGCTCGTTCCAGACGTGTTGCCAATCTCCAACAACTTCGGTGTCGTGGTCGGCAGTGGTGGTGTGGTCGAGGGTGATGTAGGCGACGAGGTGGGCGCCGGTGTGGGTGTGGCGCGTGGTTGCGGCCGCCTGAGCGACCTGCGGGCAGCCGAGCAGGGTGTTTTCGATTTCGCCCAGTTCGATGCGCTGTCCGCGCAGTTTGATCTGGGTGTCGGCGCGGCCCAGGTAGTCAAGTGTTCCGACGGGGGTCCAGCGCACCAGATCACCGGTGCGGTACATGCGTGCCCCGGCACCCCCGTAGGGGTTGGCCACGAACCGACCCGCGGTCAGGTCCGCCCGACCCACATAGCCGCGCGCCAGCGCGGGTCCGCCTACATATAGCTCGCCGACCACCCCGATGGGCGCCGGGTTCAGCCGGGCATCGAGCACCAGCGCGAACACTCCAGGGATCGGAGCGCCGATGTCCACCGGCTGCCCCGCCGACAGCGGCGCACTGCAGGTGACCCAGATGGTGGTCTCGGTGGGGCCGTAGGTATTGAACATCTTCCGCCCCGGTGCCCACGTGGCCGCCAACTCTTCCGGGAGGGCCTCGCCGATGGTTATCAGCGTGTCCACCCCGTCCAGCCGGGCTGGATCGAGCGACGACAGCACCGTCGGGGTGAACACTGCCGCGTTGACCTGCTGGCGCTGCAGCAAGGTGGTCAAAGCCTCCCCGGCGTACGCTTCCGGCGGCGCCACCACCAGCGCGGCCCTCGACCCCACCGCTGACAACAACTCGCCGACCGACACATCGAAGGTCGGCGAGGCCACCATCAGCAACCGCGAATCCGCGCCTAACCCGACCGCCTTGCCCAGCGTCGCCGCTAGCAGACCGGTGTGGCTGACCGCGACCCCCTTTGGGGCACCGGTGGATCCCGATGTGAACATCACATAGGCGGTGTTGTCCAGCCCCAGCGGCGCCAGCCGGTCGGCATCGGTAATCGCATCTGCACTGCGCCCGGTCACGTCTAGACCGTCGATGCGCAGCACCGGGCGCACTCCGGCTCCGGCTACGGTGTCGGCACCACAGGTCAACACACACACTGCTTCGACCGCGTCCAACATCAGGGCGATCCGCTCGACCGGATAGGTCCGATCCACCGGCACATACGCCCCGCCGGCCTTGACCACGGCCCACCACGCCACCACCAACTCCAGACACCGATCCATCGCCACGCCCACGGCACGCTCGGGACCCACCCCCGCATCGATCAGCACCCGCGCCAGTTTCGTCGACCATTCATCAAGCTCGCGGTACGACACCTCGCCGGTACCGTCGACCACCGCCACCGCGTCCGGGTCGGCAACTGCCGCCGCAGCCAACAACTGCGGCGCCACCTCCACCGGCGCTTCCACGCCGGCACCAGACCACCCAGACAGCACCAGGTCACGCTCACCGCGATCGAGCAGCGGGACGTCTCCCACCACCGCCGACGCATCCGCCACCACCGCCTCGATCACCCGCCCAAACCAGGTGACCAACCGCTCGATGGTGCCCCGGTCAAAGAGATCAGTGGCGTAGGTCACGACCCCGGCGGCCATTGGCGCGGTCGGATCGTCGGTCGGCACCTCACTGAACTCGAATTCCAGGTCGAACTTGGCGGTGCCGGTCAATGCCGTCAGCGGCTCGACGCTGAGGTCGTCGAACGACCACGTGTCGGGGCGCACATTGTTCTGGAAGGTCATGAACACTTGAAACAGCGGATGATGTGCCGTGGAGCGCACGGGGTTGAGCTGCTCGACCAGCCGCTCGAACGGAACATCCTGATTGCTGTAGGCATTCAGCGCCTTCTGACGCACCTGTTCAAGCACATCGCTGAACCGGTGCGCAGAATCGACACCTACCCGCAACACCCATGTGTTGACGAAGAACCCGACCAGATCGTCGAGCGCCTGATCCAACCGTCCGGCGATCGGCGCGCCCATTACCACGTCCTCGCCGACGCCGGCCCGGTGCAACAACACCGCCACTGCCGCCTGCAGAACCATCGAGACCGTCGTATTATGCGCCGCCGCAACCTGTTTGACGCCCACCCACACTTGCGGGTCGATACGCACGTCGATCCCGTCGCCGCGGAAACTCGGCTCCGGCGAGCGGGCCCGATCCGTCGGCAGCGACACCACCACCGGCAGATCGGCCAACTCCTGCCGCCAGTACCGCAACTGTCCGGCAATGACACTGTCCGGATCAGACTCCGCGCCCAACAATTCCTGTTGCCACAGCGTGTAATCCGCATACTGCACCGGTAACGGCGCCCACCGCGGCGCCTGTCCCCGCGCCCGTGCCCGGTACGCTTCGGCGATGCCTCTGACCATCGGAGCGAACGACCATCCGTCAAAAGCGATGTGGTGCACCACGATTGTCACTACATGCTGCTCGGGCCCGACTGAATAGATCTGCGCACAGATCGGGATCTCTGCCGACAAATCGAACTGATACCCCGCCAGCGCAATCACCCGGCCGGCCACGTCGTGCTCTGGCAGAGACATCACCACTGGGTCGCCGCGCTGCCATATCCCCGCCTTGGCCGGCATCACCTGCTGGAACGGCACACCGTCGGTGTCGGGGAATATGGTGCGCAGAGATTCGTGGCGGGCGATGACATCGTCGAGTGCCGCTCCCAGCGCCTCGACATCGAGGGGCCCGCTCATCCGAAGAGCGATCGGCATGTTGTAGGTCGCAACCGGCCCCTCGAACCGGTTGAGGAACCACATCCGGCTTTGGGCAAACGACAGCGGGACCACCGCGGGCCGTTGACCAGCCACCAACGGCTTACGCCGACCCGCATCTGCACCCGAGTCGTCGGCTCCGAGCTCGGCACCCAGCAGTCCGAGCAGTTGCAGGTCGGTGACGTATTTGATGATGATCGGCGCCGAGACGTGCGGGATGTCCGGGATGTCCTTGTCGGGCCCGATCTTTGCCTTTTGCACCGCAGCACGGAATCGGTCGGTCGAGGCGTAGGACCCGCGGGTCGGCTCGGGGGGCTCTACGTGCTCGGAATTGCGTAGCAGCAACATCTGCAGCACCGAGTGCCGGCGTTGTCGATCTGGCAGGGCACGCAGGCTGGCCTCGAACCGCTCCAACCACTCCCCGAAGTCAGCGATGCGTTGGATCGGGTAGCCGGCCTCGATCAGCCAATCGACGTAGTCAT
>NZ_JAVROT010000213.1:0-7057 GCF_032162605.1 Mycobacterium sp.
CGGTGATGTTGAGCGGCTCAAGGCCCGAGAGCCGGGTGGCCACCGTGATCTCCGGCAGCTCGCGCTGCGGCACGCCCTCGACGACCTTGGCGATCTCGGCGATGTGCGCCGGCGTCGTTCCGCAGCAACCACCGACCAGGTTGACCAGGCCGGCCTCGGCGAACTCGGCGATGTAGCCGGCCTGACGCTCCGGGGACTCGTCGTACTCGCCGAAGGCGTTGGGCAGGCCGGCGTTCGGGTAGCACGAGACGAAGGTGTCGGCGATCCGCGCCATCTCGGCGATGTAGGGTCTCATCTCCGGCGCGCCAAGGGCGCAGTTGAGGCCGACCGCGATCGGCTTCGCGTGCCTGATCGCATTCCAGAATGCTTCGGTGACCTGACCGGACAACGTCCGCCCCGAAGCATCGGTGATGGTGCCCGAGATGATCACCGGCCAGCGGCGTCCGCGCTCCTCGAACAGCGTCTCGACGGCGAACACCGCCGCCTTGGAGTTCAGCGAATCGAAGATCGTCTCGATGATGAGGAGGTCGGCACCACCGTCGACCAGGCCGTTGGCAGCTTCGAGGTAGGCGCTGACCAGCTGGTCGTAAGAGACGTTGCGGGCTCCGGGATCGTTGACGTCCGGCGAGATCGACGCTGTTCGCGTCGTCGGCCCGAGGGCGCCCGCGACGTAGCGGGGCTTCTCCGGGGTGCTGAACTCGTCGCAGGCCGCCCGCGCCAGGGCAGCGCCGGCGTAGTTCAGTTCGTAGCTGTGTTCCGCCATGTCGTAGTCGGAGAGCGAGACCGCGTTCGCGTTGAACGTGTTGGTCTCCAGGATGTCGGCGCCCGCCTCGAGGTACTCGCGGTGGATCCCGTCGATGATCTGCGGCTGGGTCAGGGTGAGCAGGTCGTTGTTGCCCTGAAGAGCGGTCGGCCACTCCATGAACCGCTCGCCGCGGTAGCCGGCCTCGTCCGGCGGGTCCCGCTGGATCGCCGTGCCCATCGCGCCGTCGATCACCATGATCCGCTGGCGCAGAGCTGCCGTCAGTTCGTCGGTGCAGTCGGGGCGGATGTTCGGCTCCCAGGCGTTCACATAGGTTCCTTCCATGGCGGAAGGCGTCCTTAACTCTGCCGAGCGTGGCGGATACCGGGAGTGACCCGGACCCGTTGCAACGCCTCTCGACCAGAAAAGTCTACGTCGTCATTCCGTCGACGTCTGGACACCCAGCTCGTCGTTGCGACAGACCCCTCGCGGATCTCGTCGGCAATGTCGTAGTCACCAAAGTTAACCAGATTGCAGCCGAACGTATTTCGTCTCGACCGCGTCGGCGACTGCCTCGAGATGCACGCGGTGGATTTTCGATGAGGCCGGGGCGAGTCTCGTTGAGGATCTCGTTGCAGCCCTCGAGGTCGTTGAAGCACCGTCTCCGGCCATGACGCGCCGCGACAGGGCGTCGAGCAGATCGGTGTCGTATGTGGGTTGGTTTGCAGCATTCACGTATCCCGACCCCGCCAGGCGATGGCCCTCGCGGGTGCCGGACAGGGCTTACGCTGGCCTGGTGACAGACCTGCCCGACTTGCAGGACACCATCATCGTCGCCGCCTTCGAGGGTTGGAACGACGCCGGTGATGCGGCGAGCGACGCGCTCGAGCATCTCGACGTCATCTGGGAGGCCGAGACGATCGTGGAGATCGACGACGAGGCGTACTACGACTACCAGGTGAACCGGCCGGTCATCCGCCAGATCGACGGCGTGACGCGCGAACTGGTGTGGCCCTCGATGCGCATCTCCCACTGCCGCCCACCTGGAAGCGACCGGGACATCGTGCTGATGCACGGCGTGGAGCCCAACATGCGGTGGCGGACGTTCTGCGCGGAATTGCTGACGATCGCCGAGAAACTCAACGTCGACACCGTGGTGATCTTGGGCGCACTGCTCGCCGACACGCCGCATACGCGGCCCGTACCGGTTTCGGGCGCGGCGTACTCACCCGAATCTGCCAAGCACTTCGGCCTCGAGGAGACTCGCTACGAGGGCCCGACCGGTATCGCCGGAGTCTTTCAGGATGCCTGCGTGGCCGCGGGAATCCCGGCGGTGACGTTCTGGGCCGCGGTCCCGCACTACGTGTCGCAGCCGCCGAATCCGAAGGCGACGGTGGCGTTGCTGCGTCGCGTCGAGGATGTCCTCGACATCGAGGTTCCGCTTTCCGACCTGCCCATCCAGGCCGAGGAGTGGGAACAGGCGGTCACCGAGATGACCGCCGAGGACGACGAGATCGCCGAGTACGTGCAGACCCTCGAGGAGCGGGGAGACGCCGAGGTGGACATGACCGAGGCACTCGGCAAGATCGACGGGGACGCGCTGGCCGCTGAGTTCGAACGCTATCTGCGGCGTCGCGGTCCAGGCTTCCGCGGCTCGTAAGGATCACAGCACCAATGACCTGGAGGCGTCCCGCTCCGCCTTGCGTTCTTCGCGTTCCAGATAGCGGGCCTTCGAATCCTCGAACTTGGCTGACGCGGCTTCCATGTGCGCGATGAACACCGCGAGGTCGTCGCGCAACTGGAGGCCTTCGCCGGTGAAATCGTTGCGCTCGAAGATCCGCCAGTACCGTACGACCGGCAGAATCACCTCGTCGAGATGCTGCCGGAGGTCGTAGATGCCGCCGACGGCGATCTTCACGGCGTTGCGGCGGAAGTTGGGGATCGCGAAGCCGGGCATCTGAAAGCTCGACAGGATGCGGCAGATCGCGTGAATCGCCTGATCAGGTACAACGTCGAGGGCGGCGGCGCTGACACCGCGGTAGAAGATCATGTGCAGGTTCTCGTCGGCCGACACGCGCTTGAGCAACTGGTCGGCGATCGGATCACCGCAGGCCTTACCGGTGTTGCGGTGTGAGACACGGGTCGCCAGCTCCTGGAACGTCACATAGACGAGCGCATCCAGCATCGACTCGGGGCCGACCGACCCCTGCCCCTGCTGACCTGGGCTGAACCCGGCGGTCACCTGTTGCATCCTGGCTCGTTCCAACTCGGCCGGATCCACGGCCCTCGTCACGACCAGGTAGTCGCGCAGGGCCATGCCGTGCCGGTTCTCCTCCACCGTCCAGCGGTTCACCCACGCACCCCAGGCGTCGTCCAAGGTGAAGTGCTCGGCGATGGCCCGGTGATAGGACGGCAGGTTGTCCTCGGTGAGGAGGTTGGTGATCATCGCCACTCTGGCCAGCTCGGAGAGCCCGGACTGCTCGACGTCCCATTCGCGTCCGCCCAGCGGGCCGTAGTCGGTGCCTGCCGACCACGGCACGTAATCGTGCGGATTCCAGTTCTTCGTGGTGGCGAGATGCTGGTTGAGCCCGGCCTCCGCGACTGGTTCCAGTTCGTGGAGGAGCTCGAGGTCAGTGAGTGGTCTTGCCATGTTCCGCCGTCCGCATCTCGTGGTGGTGATCGCCACGCGACCGCTGGAGTTCGCGCTGAACTGAAGGCCCACGCTACAGCAGCGAGCTGTCGATGCCCGGGAGGCGAAACACCCGCGATACCGGGGGCGCCGTGCCCGGTACCGAGGAGACGAAGATGCCGACAACCGATGCTTCGATGGGTGGACGCACCGGGCAGGGGTGGGGAGGGACCGAACGGGATCGCATCCCTCTGCTCGACGGCAAGGTGGTCGACCTCAAGGGCCCTGGCCTCACCGACTGCTGGGGAGTCACGTCCACCGATCTCGGGGCGTCCGTGGTGGCGCCGAACGGAAAGCTGGTGTCGGTGTTCGGCGACACGTTCTCGGGACGCAGGGTCGGTGACGGCGAAAGGCATTCACCCGTCGTGCTGATCGGCATCGGTGACGCCGACCACGAAATCGTCTACGAACGGGCCGGTGGTTCCGATCCCGACTTCGCACACCAACTCTGGCACTATTCGAGTTGGGGCTGGGACGGCCACCGCTGGGGTGGGGGAAGCGGGCCACGCCGATCACTCCCCATGGCGAGAAGTGTGGCGAGTTGACGTTTCGCCGGATGGCAAGGCGCTCGCTCAGCTCTACGGCGGCTACGTGCTGCCCGGCTCGCGCTTCGACGTCAAGGGCGGTATCGGTTTGATAGCTCCCAGTGGCACACCGAAACCGGATAGCCTTATCGCGCAATGCAATTCAAAGCCGATCTGAAGGACACCACGAAGACGGTGCATCCATCGGACCCCGTCAACCTGTGATCGCTAGACGGTGTAGCCGCCGTCGACGTTCCAAATGGCGCCGGTGCCTACACCTTCTCGGGCTTCGGCGCCTGCCACGTGCCGTTGAGCGCGTCGGGCTTGGGCCAGTAGAGGCGGAGCACCACCTGGAATGGGCCCTTGGGGGCGGGCAGCCAGTTGGCCTCCTCGTCGCCGCCCGGTGACTCGTTCTGCAGGTGCAGGGTGATTCCGCCGTCGGGATCCTTGACCAGGCAGGACTCCATCGGAGAGTTGATCAGGTAGCTGTTCATCGGGTTGGCCACCAACAGGCTTTTCGGCAACTCGTACATGGTCAGCGACCAGAAGGCGTTCACGGGCGGCAGCTGGCCTGAGGCGAAGTGGTAGGTGTACCGGTCCGCTCCGGTCAGGGCCTGCCCGGCCGAGTCGAACGCCGTCGCGGGATAGAGTGCCTCGGCGGCGGTGTTGCCGTAGATGCCGAACGTCGCACCCGCCATGCGGTAGAGGTAGTTGCCCTTGAGATCGTCTGCGGTGCCGAAGAATGAGCCGAGCCGACCTTGCCGGTGTCGATCTGGTCCCTCTTGAGCGCTTCCAGCTCACCCCACGCGTCGGCCATGCCGCCTTCGATCGCATTGCGCATCTGCGGGCTCAGCTCGACGGCGTCGAACGTGCCGTCCGGGCCGATCCCGATGGTGGCCAACCTGGTCCGCAGCTCCTGTCCTTCGCGATGGCTCTCGCCTGCTCAGGGGTGACCGAGTGCCGGATCACTTCTCCAACGCTTCGGTGTGAGCGCTCGTGGAGCGGCCCAGCGCCGCCACCTCGGCGTCCATCCGCGGCAGGAGATCCGGAACGATCTTCAGCACGGGCGCCGAGCCGACGGGCGTGGCAAGCACCGGCTTGAGCCACCGGACGGCACCGACCCACCGTGGACAGTTGACCTGCCGCCTTCGTCCTTCGATGCCCGTAACGAACGCCTTGCCGCACTCAGCCACCGACGTGGTCTTCTTCAGCGGCCCTGGCAGCTTGCCGACAAGCTCGCCGAACGTAGACAGATCTGCCTTGGAGTCACGCACCATCGCAGTGTCAATCCAGGACATGTGGGCCGAGCCCACCTCGACACCCCGGTGAGCCACTTCCAGTCGCAGGGCGTTGGCGAAGTGTTCGACCGCCGCCTTCGAGGCGTTGTAGGCCGCCAGTCCAGGCGAGGCCGCGTACGCGGCCAGCGACGAGACCACCAACACGTATCCGCGCCGCTCGATGACCGACGGCAGCGTGGCGCGCACCGTGTGAAAGACCCCTAGCACGTTGATGTCGAGGACGCGCTTGAACGCCTCAGGGTCGACCTGCAACACCGACCCGTACGACGCGATCCCCGCGTTGGCCACGACGACGTCGATGTCGCCGAACCGCTGCACGGCCGCAGCGGCCGCGGCCTGCATGGCGACGAGGTCGCGCACGTCGGCGCCGACGGTCAGCACCCGGTCTGCGCCCAGCGCAGTGGCCTGCTTGGCGAGCGCGTCCTCGTCGACGTCGGTGAGCACCAGCTTCGCACCCCTGCCGTGTAGCCGACGCGCCACCTCGGCACCGACGCCTGCCGCGCCGCCGGTGATGAAGACGACCTTCCCGCTCACAGAACTCATGCGCGAAACGTACCGCAGCGCGCTGCGCCGGGGGCAGGCCTGGCTGTTCTACAGGTCCACACCCAACAGGGCATCAATGGCGGCCGCGACGTGGCGGGGCGCCTCGACGTCCCCACCGCCGTACTCCAGCGCGTCGGTGCTCCAACCATCAAGCGCAGCAAGCGCTTTGGGAGTATCGAGATCGTCGGCCAGATGCCTGCGGACGCGGGCGATCACATCCGTGGCATCGGGCCCCGTCGGCAGCACGGTCGCCGCGCGCCACCGAGCCAGCCGAGTCTGCGCCTCGGACAGCACGTCGTCGGTCCAGGACCGATCCGTTCGGTAGTGTCCGGCCAGCAGTCCGAGCCGGATGGCCGGCGGCTCGACACCGTCGGCGCGCAGTCGCGATACCAACACCAGGTTTCCGCGACTCTTGCTCATCTTGTGGCCGTCCCAGCCGATCATCCCGGAGTGCACGTAGTGCCGCGCGAATCTCCGCTCCCCCGTCGCTGACTCGGCGTGTGCGGCGGAGAACTCGTGGTGCGGGAAGATCAGGTCACTGCCGCCGCCCTGGACGTCGAGGCCGGTGCCGATGCGGTCCAGCGCGATCGCCGCGCATTCGACGTGCCAACCGGGTCGACCCGGTCCGAACGGTGAGGGCCAGCTGGGTTCCCCCGGCCGCTCGACACGCCAGAGCAGCGCGTCCAGCTCGTCGCCCTTGCCAGACCGGTCGGGGTCGCCGCCGCGCTCGCCGAACAGTCGCAACATGGTGTCGCGGTCGTAGCCCGATTCGTAGCCGAATTGCACGGTGGCGTCGGCGCGGAAGTACACGTCGGGGTACTGCGGGTCCTCCACCACGTAGGCAGCCCCCGAAGCCAGCAGCTTCTCGACCAGTTCGACCACTTCGGCGATGGCGTCGGTGGCCGCCACGTAGTCGTGCGGTGGGAGTACCCGGAGCGCAGCCATGTCCTCCCGGAACAGCTGGATCTGCGTGGCACCGAGGTCGCGCCAGTCCACGCCGTCGCGCGCGGCCCGCTCTAACAGCGGGTCGTCCACGTCGGTGATGTTCTGCACATAGTGCACGTGATGACCGGAGTCAAGCCACGACCGGTAGACCAGATCGAACGTCAGGTACGTCGCCGCATGGCCGAGGTGGGTGGCGTCGTAGGGGGTGATGCCGCAGACGTACATGGTGGCCTTGTCACCGGCCGCCACCGGACGGACCTGCCGATCGGCGCTGTCGTAGAGACGCAACTGCGCCCCTCGTCCCGGTAGCTCCGGA
>NZ_JAVROT010000214.1:0-2625 GCF_032162605.1 Mycobacterium sp.
GCGAAGGATCGCTCCAAGGATCGTGATGCCACGGCGGCGGTGCTGGCGCTGGCCGCCGAGCTCGACGGGCTTGGCCATCCGGCGACCTCGGGCAGCGTGCCACGTCCGCTAGCCGAAATGCGCCTCGCTCCGCCCATCTGATCTAACATTGCCACGTTGACAGTGAGAATCCGTCGTGGCGGACGCCACTAGGTTGGCGTGGAATCCGAGCGAGATTCGGCACGCGTGAAGTCGATTCCGATGGCGGCGGAATGATCCCCCACCGCGACGAGGCGTCATACCTGCGGGCGGTTGCCCTTGCGGTGCTCGTGGCCAGCTCTGTGGTGGCCCTGCGCGGGCACATCGCCGCCGGAACGCTCAACCCCGTCGCCGGTGCGATCGGTGGGGCAGCCCTGAGCATTGTCGTAGCCGTGCTCGGTATCGCATTGTTCGTGGTCGCCCGCCCGATAGTCGCCCGCATCGGCGATCGCTGCGGGCTGCCGCCGCAAACGCCGCAGCTGGTGCGGAATGGTCCCCTGAGGCGCATCCTCGGACAGTCACCGGGCCAACGATGAGGAGCCTCGTCGTTGTCGGCCCTTGTCTGGCAGTGCTGGCTGAATTCGTCGCGATCTGCCTGCCCGCTCGCGGCGACGCTCACGCCTTGACTGGTGTCGCCCGATCCTGGCCCGCCAGTTTGAAATGGCGACGAAGGCAGCTCAAAGACGGACCACGGACCCCGCGGCCTTCCGGGCCACGGGATTGATGTTCTTCGGCGCCGAGCTGTGGTATTGGGTCGATCCGGACAACGTCGTGAGGGGTGGCGGCGTTCGACGTGGGCCCGGTCGCCGAACATTGGAAGGGATCCTCGAATGCTTGGAGCAGGTATGAGGTTTCGCACCGCGGCAACGTCGTGACCGAAGCGACCGAAACTCGCCGCCTCGAGGTCGAATTTCGCTGGGGCGCCTCGTGTCTTGCCATGGCGCTCGCCACGTGTAGCGCGGTGGCGATCGGGTTGGGACTGGCGGGCTCCCGATGGCAGCTCGTCGTATTTGCGGCTCCGATGTTGGGGGTGCTGTGGTCGATCGGCCGACAACCAAGCACGCCACGGACTCACGTGTGTGTGCAAGCGGAGTCTGTTGGGTTCTTCGAACGAGAACAGATTCGACTGAGCATCTGGGTGGAGACTGATTCACACAGGGCAGCAGTAGAACTCGCGGTGTCCCCGGTCACGGGGATGACAATCCAGGTCGTCGAACGGGATTCAGACCGCCTCACGGTCACCTGCGCTGCGGAACGATGGGGCCGTTACCCCATTCGGGCCCACGTGACGGCCAACGCGCGTGGTGGCCTGCTCGCCGGAACCGCGACGCTCGACGCCGTCGAGTTGTACGTGTTTCCAGTCGCCCCCGCGTGATCTACCGCCATCCCACGCACCGAGCTGCCCGACCGTATCGGCGCGCACGTCGGTCGGCGAGTCGGCTCGGGCGTCGAGTACGCCGACATTCGGGCCTACACGCCGGGTGACCCGCTGCGCGCGGTGAACTGGCCGGTGAGCGCCCGTCGCGGCAGCCTGCACGTGACTGACCGACTCGGCGAGCAGTCCGCCGACGTCGTCGTGCTCGTCGACACCTATCCGCAGCCCCCTGGTCCAGCGACCGAGGCCACCGAACGAACGGTGCGCGGAGCCATGCAAGTCGTGCAGACCGCGCTCCGGAGGGCGATCGGGCCGGAATCGTCGCGCTCGGCGGTCGCCAGCCGCGCTGGTTGGCGCCCGACATCGGACGGCGGCAGTTCTATCGCGTACTCGATGCGACCCTCGGTGCCGGCACCGGATACCAATCATCGGTTGGCTCGTTGGCGCCTCGGCCGGCCGTTCCACCGGGCGCCATCGTCGTTGGGTTCTCCACCCTGCTCAACACGCACTTCGCGACGGCCCTCATCGACCTACGCAGACGAGGTCACGTCGTCGTAACCGTCGACGTGCTCAGGGACTCCCCGGCGTTGGGTGAGCACGATCCTTTGGTCGGCCGAATATGGTCGCTGGAGCGGTCTTTCATGTACCGCAACATGCGGACCATCGGCGTCGAAGTGGTCCCTTGGCGGGAGGGGAGCACTCTCGACGAGGCGATGCAACTGATTCCCGACCGGCACGCGGCCAAATGGGCACCGAAGTGAGCTGGCCGCAACTGTCTGTGCCACGAGGCCTGTCGCTGGCTTTGGGGACGACAATGGTCGTCGCGGCGGAGCCTCAGATGCACTGGCTTGCACGATGGGCGGCCGGACTGGCGATCGCAGCGGTGCTGCTCGGAGTGCGATTCCATTCCATGGCCACCGTCGCGGTCCTTTTCACGGCACTCACCCTGACCCTGACGACGCCACCGCCCGCGCTGGCCGTGATGTCGGGGCTGTGCGCAACCGCCTACTTGGTGATGCGGCACGCGAGCGGTCCGAACTCGGCGGCACCGACGAGAGCGACCGCCCTAGCTGCGCTGGGTTTCGGCCTGGTCGGCGCGGTCGTCCCCGCTCGACGTGGCGTGGCTGCCACTCTTGGCGCCGTTCGGGCTGCTGGCAGCCTTTGCCATGGCAACCCATCCGTATCTGCGCCGCCGGAATCAAAGCTAGTCGCCGCACCTCTTCGGTCAGAAT
>NZ_JAVROT010000215.1:0-4871 GCF_032162605.1 Mycobacterium sp.
AGGCCGAGCGGCAGTTGACCGGCGTCAACGCCCTCTGGCTGGGTGGCCACCAACTCTGACCAGGCAGATACCCGGACTCAGCCGCGCAGCACCGCGCTGACGTAGCTGAGGTCTGCGAAGATCGTCGACATCTCGTCGTCCTCGGGGAACTCGAATCCGTTGAGCGCGTACCCTTCCCGCATCGGCAACGTGGAGGTCTCCCAGCCGCGCTCGGTCAGGTACTCGACCACGTGGCTGCGCTCGCCCTGATAGACGAGGTCGGCCATCTCGATGTCGGAGCCCAGCTGCTTGAGCCGTTCCGACATGCGTTGTGAGCGTCCATCGGTGAACGCCGACAGGTCGGGAACGTGCTCGGTGGCCAATCGGCTGCCCGGCGCCGACAGCGTGGTGATGTTGTCGAACAGCTTGTCCTGAGCGTCCGACGGCAGGTAGATCAGCAGACCCTCGGCACTCCACGCGGTCGGCTGGCTCGGGTCGAAGCCGTTGTCCTTCAATGCCTTCGGCCAGTCCGCACGCAGGTCGATCGCGACCGTCCGATGGGTGGCGGTCGGCGTAGCACCGAGGCCCGCGAGCGTCCTCGTCTTGAACTCGATGACCTCGGGCTGGTCCACCTCGTAGACCGTCGTACCGTCCGGCCATGGCAGCCGATAGCCCCGCACGTCGAGACCGGCGGCGAGGATCACGGCCTGCCGTACCCCGGCATCCGCAGCATCGGTGAACATCTTGTCGAAGAAGCGGGTACGTACGGCCATGCCCTCGGCTAGCCGAAGCGGGGTGAACCCCGGTTCCACGTCGGTGAGGTCGAGGTCGCCGTCGAGCATGCGGTTGAACAGGTCGACGCCGACGGCCCGCACCAGTGGCTCGGCGTGCGGGTCGTCGATCAGCTTCTCGCGGTGGGCCAGTGCGCGCTGCGCGGCCACCATCGTCGCGGTTGCCCCGACGCTGGAAGCCAAGTCCCAGGTGTCGCCTTCGGTTCTTGCCATGTGTCTCTCCTCTATTTCAGGGCCGCGGTGACGTATCCGGAATCGCCGCCGAATGCCGCGAGTTCGTCGGTGGGCAGCTCGAAGCCGTTGGCCTGGAATGCCGCGGCGGTATTCCGGATGTCCACCTGCCAGCCATGATTGGTCAGATAGTCGGCCGCGCTATTGCGCTCACCTGTGTAGAACAACTCGGCCAGGTTGATGTTGGAGCCGATGCGCTGGGAACGTTCCGTCAACCTCTCTGCCCAGTCGGCGGGCAGTCCACTCATGTCCATGTGCTCGGTCGCCAGCCGGCTGCCCGGTGCCGACAGCTCGGTGATGTTGTCGAAGAGCCGATCCTGGGCTTCCGGTGGCAGGTAGACCAGAAGTCCTTCGGCGCTCCACGCCGTCGGCAGGCTGCTGTCGAAGCCGGCCTGCCGCAGCGCGGCCGGCCAGTCCTCGCGCAGGTCGATGGACACGGCGTGACGCCGGGCCGTCGGCTCGGCACCGAGACCGGCCAGGGTGCGGGTCTTGAACTCGATGACCTCGGGCTGGTCGATCTCGAATACCGCGGTGCCGGCCTGCCACGGCAGTCGGTAGGCCCGAGTGTCGAGTCCCGAGGCCAGGATCACGGCCTGCCGGATGCCAGAATCGCTTGCGGTGGTGAAGAAGTCGTCGAAGAAGCGGGTCCGCACGGCCACCTGCTCGTTCATGGCCCGACGGTTCAGTAGGGGATCGTCCTCGCCGAGGAGCTCACCGTCGACCAACTTGACGAAGGCATCGATGCCGACGGCGCGGACCAGCGGTTCGGCCCACGGGTCGTCGAGCAGCGCGTCGGGGCCCTGTGACGCGGTGGCGCGCGACGCGGCGACCGCCGTAGCAGTGGCGCCCACGCTGGAGGCCAGGTCCCAGGTGTCGCCGTGAGTGCGTGCCATTGGTTGTCTCCTCAAGTCAGGGTTGCGATGACGGAAAGTGAATTACGCAGTGGTGCAAGTACTTCGGAGTTGGGGAAGTCTCGCCCGTAACCGGCGAATACCTCAGGGCGACTGCGGGCCGACACGTGCCAGCCCTGTGCGGTCAGATAGTCAACGACGGATGCGCGCTCACCGTCGTAGACCAGCTCGGACATGTTGACGTCGAAACCGTGTTCGCGCCATTGTTCGGTGACTGCGCTCGCGCGGTCGCCCATGAACGCACTGCCGTCGGGGTGATACTCGGTGGCCAGCTGACTACCGGGGGCGGACAGCACGGCGATGTCGTCGAACAGCCGGTCCTGCGCCTCGGGGGGCAGATAGACGAGAAGGCCCTCGGCGCTCCACGCGGTCGGCAGGGTGACGTCGAAACCCGCCGCCTTCAGCGCCTGCGGCCAGTCGTCGCGCAGGTCGACGGCGACCGCGCGGCGATCGGCGGTCGGGGTTGCGCCGATCTCGGTCATCGCCGCCGTCTTCGCCACGATGACGTTGGGCTGGTCGATCTCGTAGACGACCGCCCCGTCGGGCCACGGCAGCCGGTAGGCCCGAGAGTCCAGTCCCGAGGCCAGGATCACGGCCTGCCGAACGCCTTCCTCGGCCGCGCCGAGGAAGAAGTCGTCGAAGAAGCGGGTGCGCACCGCCATCACGTCCGTCATCGTGCGCGCGGCACCACCGTCGACAGTGGAGATGGCTCCGTCGACCAGTTTGGTGAAGAACTCGATGCCGACGGCGCGCACCAGGGGAGCGGCATAAGGATCGCGGATCAGCGGATTGGCTTCCTCGGAGGCCAGTGCTCGCGCCGCGGCGACCATGGTGGCGGTCGCGCCCACGCTGGAGGCCAGGTCCCAGCTGTCGGAATCCGAGCGGCTCACCGATCACCTTCGAGCGTTCCGCTGACATAGCGCATCTCGGCGAAGCCGGCCATCTCCTCGTCGTCGAACGGCGGCAGGTCATGGGCGGCGAACAATTCGCGCAGTGTGCTGCCGCTGGTGCGCCAGCCGTGGTTGTCCAGGTAGGCGGCGGCCTCGTTGCGGTCGCCGAAGTAGACCAGCTCGGTCAGGTCGAGGTCGAACCCGTGCTCGCGCCAGTGCGCTGCGACGCCCTGCATGCGCTCGCGTAGGCGGGCCTCGTTGGCGGGGTCCTGGGTCGGTGCGCTCTCGGTGGCGAAGCGGCTGCCGGGCGCGCTCAGCTCCGTCACCGTGTCCAGCAGTCGGTCCTGAGCCTCCGGAGGCAGATAGCCGAGCAGCCCCTCGGCGCTCCACGCGGTCGGCTTGGCCGGATCGAAGCCGGCCTGCACGAGTGCCGCCGGCCAGTCCTCGCGCAGGTCGATGGCGACCGTGCGGCGGAACGCGGTGGGTGCGGCGCCGAGGGCTGCCAGCGTCCGGCTCTTGAACGCGATGACCTCGGGCTGGTCGATCTCGTACACCGTGGTCCCCGCGGGCCACGCCAGGCGGTAGGCGCGGGAGTCCAGGCCCGAGGCGAGGATGACCGCCTCGGTGATGCCTGCGTTCGTGGCGTCGAGGAAGAAGTCGTCGAAGAACATGGTTCGCACGGCCATGTTGTCGGCCATCCGTTCCATGCCGACTCCTCCGTCGCCGCCGAACTCGGCGGGAGTCAGGTCACCGGCGGCCAACCGGGTCAGGACGTCGACGCCGACCGCGCGAACCAGTGGTTCGGCGAAGGGGTCGTTGATCAGGGGACGCTCCGCCCGGCCGGCAATCGCCCGTGCCGCGGCCACCATCGTTGCCGTTGCTCCGACACTGGAGGCCAGGTCCCAGGTGTCGCCTTCGGTGCGCGTCATGAATGCCCCTTGAAGCTATTAGTTAGCTGATGTAACGAGCTGATTCGACTGTACGCTCCGATCCTGAAACCCCCGATCGCGTCGCCGTCGCGCGGATCGGATGAGGGTCGGACCGGCGGCAACTGTTACCCTCGTAGACTGTTCCAACGCGCGATTGCGCTGGCTGCAGGCATCCCTGCGCGCCGGCAGAAGAATCGCACAGGACTTACCCAAAACGCGCTGGTCGGACCAGCCCCATCGGCACGCCGGGACACAGTCCGGCTGCGCAGGAGGAAGAGTGCTTTCGGCTTTCATCTCGTCGTTGCGGACGGCCGACCTCCGACGGAAGATTCTCTTCACGCTGGGCATCGTCATCCTCTACCGGGTCGGCGCCACGCTGCCGTCCCCCGGCGTCAACTACCCCAACGTGCAGAAGTGCATCGAGCAGGTCCAGGGCGGCGACTCCGCGCAGATCTACTCGCTGATCAACCTGTTCTCCGGCGGCGCGCTGCTGCAGCTGTCCGTATTCGCGGTCGGCGTGATGCCCTACATCACGGCCAGCATCATCGTGCAGCTCCTGACCGTGGTCATCCCACGCTTCGAGCAGCTACGCAAGGAAGGCCAGTCCGGCCAGGCCAAGATGACGCAGTACACCCGCTATCTGGCAGTCGCACTGGCGCTGTTGCAGGGCACCTCGATCGTGGCGCTCGCCGCCAACGGCGGGTTGCTGCAGGGCTGCACGCTGGACATCATCTCCAACTCCTCGATCTTCACGCTGGTCGTCATCGTGCTGGTGCTGACCGCGGGTGCGTCGCTGGTGATGTGGATGGGCGAGCTGGTCACCGAGCGCGGCATCGGCAACGGCATGTCACTGCTGATCTTCGCCGGCATCGCCGCCCGCATCCCGTCGGAGGGCAAGACCATCCTCGACAGCCGCGGCGGCATGGTGTTCGCCGCGGTCTGCGTCGCCGCATTGATCATCATCATCGGCGTCGTCTTCGTCGAGCAGGGCCAGCGCCGCATCCCCGTGCAGTACGCCAAGCGCATGGTCGGACGGCGCATGTACGGCGGCACATCTACGTACTTGCCGCTCAAGGTCAACCAGGCCGGCGTCATCCCGGTCATCTTCGCGTCGTCGCTGATCTACATCCCGCACCTGAT
>NZ_JAVROT010000216.1:0-3764 GCF_032162605.1 Mycobacterium sp.
CAGGGCTCGCGGCTGCGCAGTCACTGCTGGTCACGTCCTTCCACGACACCGGAGAGCACAAGGGTGTGAACCGAGAGCGCGTCCCCCTGGTGACGTGCCGTACCGCCGCACCGAAGGCCACGGGCACGCGACCTTCTGAGCGAAGCGTCGGCGGCCTCCGAAACGTGCTTGAGCAGCGTCATCACTCTGGGTGATTCGTGGTGTCGGCCGTTCGGATGAGCCGCCCTAGACTGCCGCCGTGATCTTCAAGGCGGTCGGGGACCAGCGGCCCTACCCCGACCACGGCAAGGTGACGCCGCGCGACTGGTCGGACGTGCCTCCGCGGCTGGTCCGGCTCGACGAGCTCACCACCACCAAGCGCACGCTCGACCTCGACGCGTTGCTGTCCGAGGACTCGACGTTCTACGGCGACCTGTTCGCACACGTCGTCGAGTGGCAGGGCGCCCTCTACCTCGAGGACGGCCTGCACCGTGCCCTGCGCGCGGCCCTGCAGCAACGGCCCGCACTGCACGCTCGCGTGCTCGTGCTCGACTAACGGCAAGAGGGGGCCGCGGTGTCAGAGGTCGAGGACTTCGACGACGTCGACGACGTCGACTGGGGAACCGGTAGGGTCCATCATGCGCTCCTAATTGCATACAGTATGCAATCATAATAACGTGATGTGTATCACGTGTCCACACTTCGACGGAGGTTGCTCGACCCGCTTTCGCGAATCACTCTTCACCAGAAAAGTGTTCGAGACCAAGCGGGCGGCATCGTCGCGCCAGTAGGTTTGAGTACGACATACGACAAGGGGAGTTTGCCCACATGGGACGCGTGACGAGCAGATACCGCATCCAGCGGATGACCGATGGGGTGAGCTCGACACGCCCGGACACCCTCGCCGCGGAGGAGCCGCTGGAGATCCGGGTGGCGGGACGTCCGCTGACGGTGACGATGCGGACCCCGGGTGACGACTTCGACCTGGCCCGCGGCTTTCTCGTCAGCGAGGGCGTGGTGACGGCCGCCTCGGACATCGCGGCGATCCGCTACTGCGCCGGAGCGACCGCCGACGGCGCCAACACCTACAACGTGCTCGACGTACTCCTCGACGACGGCATCGCACCGCCCGACCCGTCGCTGGAACGCAGCTTCTACACCACGTCGTCGTGCGGGGTATGCGGGAAGGCGAGCCTCGATGCCGTGCGCACCGTCAGCCGCTGGCACGTCGACCATGATCCGGTCCGGCTGAGCGCCGCGACGATCGTCACCCTGCCGGACAAGCTCAGGGCTGCGCAGCGGGTCTTCGACCGGACCGGCGGGTTGCACGCGGCCGCGCTGTTCGACGCCGACGGTGAGCTGTGGTGCGTGCGGGAGGACGTCGGACGGCACAACGCGGTGGACAAGGTGATCGGATGGGCGCTTGCCGAAGGGCGCCTGCCGCTGACCGGCATGACGCTGATGGTCAGCGGCCGCACTTCCTTCGAGCTGGTGCAGAAGGCGGTGATGGCTGGGATACCGGCACTGGCCGCAGTGTCGGCTCCGTCATCGCTGGCCGTGGACCTTGCCAGGGAGATGGGACTGACGTTGGTGGGCTTCTTACGCGGCACCTCGATGAACGTCTACTCCGCGGCCGAACGGATCCGCTCCGGGGAGGAGGAGTTCGACGGGAATCCGGCCCCTCACAACGGTCAGCGCTCGGCGGGGTGACCCGACGTCATTCCTGCTCGGCCTTGGCGAGCCGCTCTTCGTGGTAGACCTGCCGCGTCCGCTCGGTGTGACGATTCATGATGTCGGTCGAGCGCTTGACGTCCCTGGCGGCGATCGCCGAGATCAGTTCGGCGTGCTCGCTCCAGGCGTCCTGGCCGCGCGGCTGCGCGATGGGCAGGTAGTACCAGCGCCACTTGCGTTCGACGAGTCCGATGT
This sequence comes from Mycobacterium sp., assembly GCF_032162605.1. Lineage (GTDB taxonomy): Bacteria > Actinomycetota > Actinomycetes > Mycobacteriales > Mycobacteriaceae > Mycobacterium. Next base: position 1,906 of record NZ_JAVROT010000216.1, read on the forward strand.
GTTCGGCGAGTACCTCGTTGCCCGCGAGGGCGGTGATTGCCGCGTGCAGGGCCGCGTTGGCCGCGACAAGGCCCTCGGAGTCGTTGGCGGCCAGGGCGTTCAACCCGTCCTGCTGCAGCTCCCAGAGCCGATTGACGTCCTCCGGGGTGGCGCGTTCGGCGGCGAGCCCGGCCGAATGGGTTTCCAGTACCGACCGAACGCCGAGAAGCTGGTCCACTTCGTCTTCAGACGGGATGTGCACGAAGGCGCCCTGCCCGGGGCGGAGCTCGATCCAACCGTCGGTCTGCAAGCGCTGCAAGGCTTCTCGCACCGGCTGGCGACTGACACCGAGATAATCGGCCAGTTCAGCCTCGACGACGTGCCGGCCCCGTTGCAGGGTGCCGTGCACGATCAGTTCGACGATCGCGTCGTAGACGGCCTGGCGCAGGGGAGCGGGACGCAACACCCGGGGTGCGGCGTCGGCCAGCATGTTGGCCCGCGAAGCCTGCTTGCGTTTGCCGGAGGGATAGGGATGTGACATGGCTGGCAGCTCCTTAGCCTTCGATGCGCGTGCTCAGCTTACAGGTTTTCGTATGCAATGAACCGTCGTTGCCGTCGCCGCGCTGCGCCGTTTCGGTCAACCCTTTGGGCCCCGGGAAACTGAGGCCCCGGGTGCGAGAGGGTCTGGCGAGGACCTCTCCCGCTCCCGGGGCCTTCATTCATTGCCTGCGAGCCCACACGGCACTAGTCCAGCGCTAGCGATGCGGCCTCCTGCTCCTGACGTCCCTGCTTGTCCTTGTGCTCGTCCTTCACCGACGTCGGCTGCTGTGACTCCGGCAGTTTGGGTTGACGAAGGAGGATCGTGATGAAGGCGCAGCAGACGCCGACCGTACCGGCGATCATGAACGCGGCGTCGTAACCCCAGGTGTCCACCACGACCGAACCCATACCGGCACCTACCAGACCGGAGATCACCTTGGAGCTGTAGACCAGGCCGTAGTTGGTCGCGTTGTTGTTCTCCCCGAAGTAGTCGGCGGTCATCGCCGCGAACAGCGGGAAGATGGCGCCGCCACCGAAGCCCGAGACCATCGATGCCAGAAGGAACAGCGGCATGCTGCCGATGGAGCCGGACAGGTACACCGCGTACTGGGACAGCCCCAGCACCGCGCACACGATGATCAGCGTGTTCCTGCGCCCGTACAGGTCGGAGATCCAGCCGATCACGCCGCGGCCGGTGCCGTTGATGATGGCCTTGAGGCTCATCGCCAGCGCCACGATCCCGCCGGCGAAGCCCATCTCCTTGCCGAAGGGCACCTGCATGGCGATGCCGAAGATGTTGATGCCCGCGGTGCAGAGCAGGACGAACCACATCAGCGGAAGGATGCCGGTCTTGATGGCCTCCATCGGCGTGTACTGCTTCACCGCGGGCGGATTCTTCAGCAGGGCCCGCCGGATTCGGGGGTCTTCACTGGCCACCAGTGGGTCGACGTGCGCGGGCCACCAGTTCTTCGGCGGGTCCTTGAAGAAGAACCCGCTCACGGCCACCAATATGGCCAGAAACACGCCGACCGCGAACAGGATTCCCTCGTAGTTGCTGACAGACAGGTACGAGGTGAACAGGAAGATGAAGGGCACCGAACCGTAGGCGAACCCGCCGTTGACGAAACCGGTCTTGCCGCCCTTTCGTTCCGGATACCACTTGCCCACCATGTTCACGCAGGTGGCGTAGACGAAACCGGCCGCGGTTCCGCCAAAGAACCCGAAGCCCAGATAGGCGAAGAAGACGTTCGGAGCGAACGCCAGCGACACGTATCCCAACAGTGCCCCGGCCGCGCCCAGCATCATCGCCGCCTTGGCCGACAACTTCCCGCTCTCCCGCA
>NZ_JAVROT010000217.1:0-8680 GCF_032162605.1 Mycobacterium sp.
ATGGCCTCGGCGAAGAAGGCGTTGATCAGGCTTGCGTGCTCGTCGACGGTGATTTCGTGATGGGCGGTGAGTATCGCAGCCATGAGCGGTTTGAGGTCCGTGTCGTCACCCTGGTAGTGCTTGGTCACCGTGTCGCCCAGCCATTTCAGGTCGCCCGAATAGGCGGCCTGGTACGGCTGGCGCGCCCGCAGCGAGGGGTCGGCTTCGGCCTGCTCCTTGAAGCGGCGCAGCAGGAAGTCCAGCTGGATGTACATCGGCTTCTCACACCACAGCGTGCCGTCGTTGTCGAAGACGGCGATACGCGCTTCCGGCGCAACGAAATCCGGCCCCGCTGTGGTGACGCGCACTACGAAATCGACGATCGCCGATTTCGTGGGTCCATCGGTCCAGGAATCGAGCATCTAGTCGGCTGCCAGGAACGCGTCGAGCTTCTTGACGATCTGATCGATGCTGAAGCTGGCCGGTGGGTGCCGGGGTGGAAACTCCTTGAACGTGTCGAGGAACGCCGACGCCATCGCCGTCGCATACAAGGCGAAGAAGTCGCGCCGCAAGAACCACTCGTAGTACGTGTTCGACGTGATGTCGGCGTACTCGAACGGATCGGTGCGCAGGTTGAACAGCTTCGGCACCCGCAGCTGGGTGAATGGTTCGGCCCAGATCCGCAGTGTGCCTTGGCAGCGCTGCTCGGCGAACACGATGTTCCAGTTCTCGAAGCGCATCGCGACCAGTTCGGCGTCATCGTTGAAGTAGAAGAACCCTCGTCTCGGGCTGTGTTCGACTTCGCCCATCAGGTACGGCAGCAGGTTGAACCCGTCGATGTGGACCTTGTACTCGGTGTCTCCGTCGGCGCCAGCCTTCATGCCCTTCTTCAGTTTGTCGCTGACGTCGGGGTCGCCGGCCGCGGCGACCAGTGTGGGTAGCCAGTCGTGATGCTGGATGATGTCGTTGGACACGCTGCCCGCCTTGATCTTTCCTGGCCAGCGAATCAACTCCGGGATTCGGTAGGCGCCCTCCCAGTTGGTGTTCTTCTCGCTGCGGAACGGCGTTGTACCGGCGTCGGGCCAACTGTTGCGGTGCGGGCCGTTGTCGGTGGAGTAGATGACGATCGTGTCGTCGGCGATGCCGAGGTCGTCGAGCGCGTCGAGCACCGTGCCCACGTTCTTGTCGTGGTCGATCATCGCGTCGTGGTACTCGGACTGCCACATCCCGGACTGTCCCCGGCTCTCGGGCTTGACGTGGGTGTAAGGTGCATGTGGGTGAAGTTGCACCAGACGAAGAACGGCTTGCCCGCGTCGTGCTGCCGTTTGACGAAGTCGACGGTGGCGTCGGCGATGTCGTCGTCGATGGTCTCCATCCGCTTGGCGGTGAGCGGCCCGGTGTCCTCGATGGTCTGCTTGCCGACGGACCCGAACTTCGGGTCGTCGGGTTCGGTCGACACCTCGTCGGTGGCCTTGCAGTTCATGACACCGCGGGGCAGCGCCAGCTCGTACAGCCGCGGGAACTGGTCTTTGTGCGGATAGTCGAACTGCTCGGGCTCCTCCTCGGCATTGAGGTGGTACAGGTTGCCGAAGAACTCGTCGAACCCGTGCACGGTCGGCAGGTACTTGTTCAGGTCGCCGAAGTGGTTCTTGCCGAACTGCCCGGTGGCGTAGCCAAGTGGCTTGAGCATTTCGGCGATGGTGGGGTCCTCGGCGACCCAGCCGATGTCCACCCCGGGTACGCCGACCTTGCTCATTCCGGTGCGGTACACGCTCTGTCCACTGATGAACGCTGCGCGGCCCGCGGTACAGCTCTGTTCGCCGTAGGAATCGGTGAATCGCATTCCCTCGTTGGCCACGCGGTCGATGTTCGGCGTCCGATAACCCATCAGACCGTCGCTGTAGCAGCTCAGGTTGGAGATGCCGGTGTCATCGCCCCAGATGACCAGGATGTTGGGTTTTCCGTTGGGCATGCCGAGCTCCCTCGCTCCCGATTCGCGGATCGAATCCACCTGCGAGGAAGGCTATTCGTGCTCGGGTGCCCTTGTCAGAGGTTGGCCGAACTCCTCAGCCCACGATCATGCGATGGCGGGTGCGGACTTGCCGGTGCGCCTCATCTGCTCGAACAAGTCGGTGTAGAAGGGGAGGCACTGCGCCATGGCCTCTTCGGTGGTGAACAGCGGGCGGTAGCCGAGGTCGCGCTGCGCCTTGGCCACCGAGAAGTAGTTGTCCAGGTAAATGCGTTCCACGGCGAGCGGTTCCAGCAGCGGCTTTGGCAGACCGAAGCGGAAGTGCAACCACTGCCACACCGTCATCACCGCATGGACCAGCCGTCCCGACACGCGGAACGTCGGAAGACGCTGTCCGCAGGCTTCGACGACCGGTCGGGTGAACTCGAACATGTTGATCGGTTCGCCGTCATTGACGAAGTACGCCTGACCGGGCGCGGTGCCGCCGGGGACGAGGTGCTCACCGGCGAGGATGAAGCCGTGAATCAGGTTGTGCACGTAGGAGTTGTCGGGCTTGACGTCCTTGCCGCCGACGAGCACCTTTACGTGCCCGGCGAGCACGCTCTCGAACACCTTGCGGAACATGGTCTGGTCACCGCGGCCCCAGATGCCGCTGGGTCGGATCGAACAGGTCAGCAATCCGTCGACGCCGTTGGCCGCCAGCACGAACTTCTCGGCGGTGACCTTGGTCTCGGTGTAGAGATCGTTGAAACGCGTTGTGTAGGGGATGGTTTCGTCGCCGTTGACGATGCGCTGGCCTCCCATCACCACGCTGTTGGACGCGGTGTACACGAACCGCTTCACGCCGGCGGCCTGCGCTGCGTTGACGAGGTTCTGAGTGCCGCCGACGTTCACCGCGAAGCTGCGCTCGCGGGCCGGTGCCGACCCGCCGCCCATCAGGTCGATGATCGCCGCGGTGTGGATGACGGTGTCGATGCCTTCGACGGCGTTGGCGACGTCCGCGGCGTCGGTGATGTCTCCGACGACGGTGTGGAGCCGGTCGTGCTGCGGGAGTGGCGATGCCACGCGATCGAACGAACGGACCGCGTGGCCGCGGTCGAGCAGCTCGGTCACCAGATTGGCGCCGACGAAGCCGGAGCCTCCGGTCACCAGTACGTGGCCGAGGTCAGTGGTCAGCGTTGAGTCACCCATGCGGTGAGACTAACTGAAACGTGTTCCAGTTTCGACCTCCAGTCGTCGGCTACTTCCGTTCTCAAGCATCTTCGCCGTCCCTGGAGGCGAGCGCCTTCTCGACCTTCTCGCGCGCCCCGGCGAGGTGCTCTTCGCACCGTTTAGCCAGGTCCTCACCTCTTTCCCAAAGTTTCAGCGAGGTGTCGAGGTCGAGGCCGCCCTGCTCCAGCTGGCGCACCACCTCGATGAGTTGATCGCGCGATTCCTCATACCCCATTTGACTAATGGCCTTCATCTGATCCCTCGCTGACTGTCGTTATCGCGCCGTTGGCCACCCGCACCCGCAGCCGGGTGCCCGCGGGAGCGTCCTTCGTCGACCGCAGCACCGCCATCGAGTCCGCGAGCTGGACCACGGCGTAGCCCCGCGCCAGAGTGGCCGCCGGTCCCAGTGTGGCAAGCCGCGCCGACAGGTGTCCGACGCTCTTGGTCTCGGCCTCGAGCAGCCGGGTGACGTCACGACGCGCGGTGGACCGCGCCCGGTGTATCTCCTCGGCGCGGGCCGTGAGCGCCTGCAGTGGCTGTGCCAGCACCGGACGGCTGCGCAATTGGGTCAGCGTGTGCTGCTCGCGGTGCACCCAGTTGCGCAGAGCCCGCGCGCTGCGTCGGCACAGATCGGCGACCAGCGCCTGCTCGGCAATCGCGTCGGGTACCACGCGCTTGGCCGCGTCAGTGGGTGTCGCGGCTCGCACGTCTGCCACCAGATCACACAACGGGTTGTCGGGCTCGTGGCCGATCGCGCTCACGATGGGAGTGGTGCACTTGGCCATCTCACGGCACAGCGTCTCGTCGGAGAACGGCAGGAGGTCCTCGACGCTGCCCCCGCCGCGGGCGATCACGATGACGTCGACGTCGGGGTCGCGGTCGAGATCGCGTAGCGCGTCGACGATCTGCGAGACCGCCTTGGGGCCTTGGACGTTCGTGTTGCGCAGGGCGAACCGCACCGCAGGCCAACGCGCGCCCGCGACCGTCGTCACATCCCGCTCGGCGTCCGATGCCCGCCCCGTAATCAGTCCGATCGTGTTGGGCAGGAATGGTATTGGACGCTTGAGTCGGGGATCGAACAGCCCTTCGGCGTCCAGGAGTTTGCGCAGGCGTTCGATGCGGGCCAGCAGTTCACCGACTCCGACTGCTCGGATCTCGTGGATGCGCAGGCTGAAGGAGCCATTGCGGGTGTAGAACTGCGGCCGGCCGAGCATGATCACCTGCGTGCCCTCCGCTAGCGGCACCGGGGCGTTGATGACGAGGTCGCGCGGACAACTCACCGAGAGCGACATGTCGGCGGCGGGGTCACGCAGCACCATCCACGCGGTCGACTGGCGCAGCTTCAGCTCGGTCAGTTGGCCCTCGATCCACACCATCCCGAGCCGGTCGATGTACTTGGCGACCCGGGTGGCGACGGCCCGCACCGGCCAGGGGTTGTCGGGGGACTTGCCCTGTTCGGGTTCGGTCACTTCGCGGTCGCGCGAGTGATCCTGTTGGCCAGCAGCGTCTGGAACGGCGCGCGCGCCTTGGTACTGCCCTCGTAGGCCAGCAGCGCGTCCAGGTCGGCGACCCGCAGCTGCGGGAGTCGGGCGCGCAGTTGAGCCAGGGTCAGCGACGCGTAGTCCAGATCGGCCACGATGCCAGGGGCGGCCGTTGCGACGTTGCTCACGGGCTCTTCCTCGCGCGTCTCCGGCTCACCGGTGCTAAAGAGCGCGAATCGACCCTCGGTCAGACGCTCCCCGTTGCGAGGCTCCCCGACGTCGTCCACGTCGCCCTGCTCGTCATTCAACGGGTCGTCGTCCACGTCCTCGTCGAACGTCGCCCACTCGGGTTGCTCGTCTTTCGGGGGAAACAGCTGGTCGAGCGTCTCGTCGCCCTTGATGACCAAACCGGCGACGTCCTGCTGCATCTTCATCACCAGCTGCGCCAACTGGCTGACGACGGTCATCGGGTACATCACGATGGTCTGTGGCAGCTTGCGAGTTTCCTCGAGAGCGGTCGCCGCAGCGCCGACCAGCAGACGTACTCCATATGGTGCTGTTGCCATGCGTGCAAGAGTACGGCTGGTCCGTCGGCTGGCTGGAAAAGGCCGTAGGTAAGTACCCTGGGAGCATGCCGCAGACGATCAACATGGGGATGCCGGGTGCCACCCGCTCGGTCGTCGCGCCGGTTTCCGGCAAGCGAGTGCTTCTGGCCGAGCCACGCGGGTACTGCGCAGGCGTCGACCGCGCGGTCGAGACGGTTGAGCGCGCACTGGAGAAGCACGGGGCGCCGGTGTACGTCCGGCACGAGATCGTCCACAACGTGCACGTCGTCGAGACGCTGGCCAAGGCGGGGGCCGTGTTCGTCGAGGAGACCAGCGAGGTCCCGGAGGGGGCCATCGTGGTGTTCTCCGCGCACGGTGTCGCACCGACGGTCCACGTGGAAGCGGCTGAGCGCAACCTGCACACCATCGACGCCACCTGCCCGCTGGTCACCAAGGTCCACAACGAGGCCAAGCGCTTCGCCCGCGACGACTACGACATCCTCCTGGTCGGTCACGAGGGCCACGAAGAGGTCGTCGGCACGGCTGGTGAGGCGCCCGATCACGTGCAACTGGTCGACGGTCCTGATTCGGTCGACAAGGTCACCGTGCGCGACGAGAACAAGGTCATCTGGCTGTCGCAAACCACGTTGAGTGTCGACGAGACCATGGAGACCGTGAAGCGGCTGCGCGAGCGCTTCCCGAAGCTGCAGGATCCGCCCAGCGACGACATCTGCTACGCCACTCAGAACCGTCAGGTGGCGGTCAAGGCGATGGCGCCCGAGTGCGAGCTGGTCATCGTGGTCGGTTCGCGCAACTCGTCGAACTCGGTGCGGTTGGTCGAGGTGGCGCTCAACGCCGGTTCCGACGCCTCGTACCTGGTCGACTACGCCGATGACATCGATCCGAGGTGGCTCGATGGCGTCACGACCGTCGGCGTGACTTCGGGGGCGTCGGTGCCGGAGGTCCTGGTGCGCGGCGTGCTGGAGCGGCTGTCCGAGTGCGGCTATGGCACCGTGCAACCGGTGACGACCGCCAATGAGACGCTGGTATTCACCCTGCCGCGTGAGATCAGGCCCAAGCGCTAGGCGTCGTACTCCCAGGAATCGGGAGCCGCGTGCCGGGATCGGCGCGGCCGGGTGCGGTGTTCCACTCGCGACTCTCCGTCATCGGCACCCCGGTACCTCACGCGTGAGACTGGGTGATGCGTCCCGCTGCTGCCGTTGGTGCGGTCCGTCGGGGGAGGCTCGTACGGTTCGTAGTCCGCAGCGCGGGGCCGTCTCTGGGGCCGTTCGGGCAGTTCGTCGGGCCGTTCGCGTCGCTGGGGGCGCTCGTACCGGTCGGGTCGTTCAGCCCGCTCCGCGGGGTTTCGCCGGTCAAACGGGGGCAGTGGACGCCGATCGCGCGGCTCGCGATCGCGCGGCTCGCGCTCCCGGGGGTCGCCGGCTCGGGTGCGTCGGCGCGACTCGGCGGGTGGATCGACCGGTGGTGTGTTCCGTCGGCGCGGCCGGTTCGGCACCGGCTCGATGATCTCGGTCTCCGGCGGGCGGGAATGACGCGAGCGCCTGGAGCCCGTGTCCGCGGCGGACCCGGCCGACCGCTGTGAGCCGGTCGCCGCAGTCCTGGTGGACTTGCGCGGCGGGCGCGGCGGCGCCTCGTCCTCCATGGCGCCGAGCGCCGCCTCCGCTGATGCCGTGGAGGGCGCCCGACTCGCGCGGGCCGTCGCACTCCGCGCGCGGCGGCGCGGCTTGGTGGCCGCGGCAGCCACGGTAGTGGTCTCGACCGCATCCTCAGGCGCATCGAGCACCGTCTCCGCGTCCGTGGGTACGGCCCGCCTCGCCGCTGCCCCCAAGTACCACCTGACCATGCCTATGAGCAGCACGGTGGCCGTCGTGAAGAACATCAGTGGGAAGCGCTCGATCAGCGGGTAACCGCAGTTGATCAGCGTGTCCTTGATCCCGGTGAACGTGCTGCCGTGGAACACGAAGTAGGCGAACGGGACCGCGACGAAGAGAATGAGCGGTGGCTGGATGACCGCGGTGAAGACGCCGGACTGACGGACCGCCACGACCGCCGCAATACAACCGAGGACGTAGAACACCGTGAACACGCCGCCGAGGGCGTTGTTGCCGGCCCCGGCGTCGTAGGCGACGCCCATCGCCGTCAAGGTGCTCGCCACGATCGCGGCCCCCCACCAGGGGATTCCGGGGACACGAGGCAGCGCCGATCTTTGGTCGGCGGGCACCGCCGACCGTCCGCGCAGTCCTGACACACGTCGACCGTACCGGGAATCAGGCGAAGAGCGCTGCCCGCGCGCGCGGGCGCGCCCGTCGAGGACGCCTAGACTGTTCAATCCGTGGGCCTCAACCTCGGAATCGTCGGATTACCCAACGTCGGCAAGTCAACGTTGTTCAACGCCTTGACGCGCAATGACGTACTCGCCGCCAACTACCCGTTCGCCACCATCGAGCCGAACGAGGGTGTGGTCGCGCTGCCCGATCCGCGACTCGACAAGCTCGCGGAGATCTTCTCGTCGGAGAAGACCGTGCCCGCGCCGGTGACGTTCGTGGACATCGCAGGCATCGTCAAGGGAGCGTCGGAGGGGGCCGGGCTGGGGAACAAGTTCCTGGCCAACATCCGCGAATGCGACGCCATCTGCCAGGTGGTCCGCGTGTTCGCCGACGACGACGTCGTGCACGTCGACGGCAAGGTCGACCCGAAGTCCGACATCGAGGTCATCGAGACGGAGCTGATCCTCGCGGATTTGCAGACGCTGGAGAAGGCGGTGCCGCGTCTCGAGAAGGAGGCGCGGAACAACAAGGACCGCAAGCCGATTCACGAGGCTGCGGTGGCGGCGCAGCAGACGCTCGACGGCGGCACGACGCTCTTCGCGGCCGGTGCCGACGTCTCGTCGCTGCATGAGCTCAACCTGATGACGACCAAGCCGTTCCTGTACGTCTTCAACGCCGACGAGGCGGTGCTCACCGACGAGGCGCGCACGGCCGAGCTGCGCGAGCTAGTGGCTCCGGCCGACGCCGTGTTCCTCGACGCCAAGATCGAGGCCGAGCTGCAGGAGCTCGACGACGAGTCTGCCGCCGAGCTGCTCGAGTCGATCGGCCAGCCGGAGAAGGGCCTGGATGCATTGGCGCGAGCGGGTTTTCACACCTTGAAGTTGCAGACCTACCTGACGGCCGGACCCAAGGAGTCGCGGGCGTGGACGATTCACCGCGGCGACACCGCCCCGAAGGCCGCGGGCGTCATCCACACTGACTTCGAAAAGGGCTTCATCAAGGCCGAGATCGTCTCCTTCGACGATCTGGTGGCGGCGGGCTCGATGGCGGCCGCCAAGTCGGCGGGCAAGGTGCGCATGGAGGGCAAGGACTACGTGATGGCCGACGGCGACGTGGTGGAGTTCCGGTTTGGAAAAACGTCTACGTCGAAATAAGGGGGCTTGCTCTTGCGACGTTTCACGCGATCGCCCGGGCGATCAGCAGGTG
>NZ_JAVROT010000218.1:0-17320 GCF_032162605.1 Mycobacterium sp.
CCACGCCGGACTTCGCCGTCGCCAAGGCACGCATCTCGAAGTTCGCGGATATCACGCCTGTCTTCACCGAACGTGCCGAACGGCGTCATGGGCTTGCCATCGCGGCAGAACAAGAAGGCAGAAGCGAAACTGCTCGCGAGCACTACTTCCATGCGGCGTTGCTCTACGTCACCGCGGAGTGGCCGATGTGGGAGACGACTCCCGCACTGATCGATCTGGACGATCGCAAGAACGAATGCTTCAAAGCCTATGCGCGGCTGGCTGATCACCATGTCGAGCGGGTGGAGATACCGCTCGGCGACGCCTACATTCCGGCCTGGTTTCATCTGCCCCCGAACTATCAGGGCGGCCCGCTGCCCACCGTGCTGTCCTGCGGAGGAATGGATGCGCCCAAGGAGCTCAACGTCAACCTCTACGGGGACAAGCTGCTACAGCGCGGTTTCGCCGTGCTGTCGTTCGACGGCCCGGGCCAGGGCGAAGCGCCGATCCGGGGGTTGAACTTCACCCCGGACGCCTGGGTCGACGCGGGTGCGGCCGTGATGCAGTGGTGCCGCGACCGTGACGAGGTGGACAACGACCGGATCGTCGGCCTCGGGTTGTCGTTCGGCTCGTACTGGATGTCGCAGATCGCCGCGACACAGCCCACCCTCAAAGGTGTCGCGGTCGGCCTGGTGTGTCACGAACCGGGCTGCCACACGATCTTCGAATGCGCGTCGCCGAGTTTCAAGGCGCGCTTCATGTGGATGTCGGGACTGGAGAACGACGAGGCACGATTCGACGAGATGGTCACCCAGATCGATCTGCGGCCGTTGATGCCGCAGATGGCTGTGCCGTGGCTGGTGGTCGCCGGTGACGAGGACGAGCTGTCCCCGATCCAGTACAGCTACGAACTGGTCGCGGCGTGTGAGAGCGAGTCCGCCATGCTGGTCTACCAGCAGGGCCGCCATGCGCTTTCGCTACCCACGCCATCGGTCGCATCGGGTCCCAATTGGCTCAGTTACTCGGCGGACTGGCTGCTTGACCGCGTCAACGGAAAACCAGTCGCCGAGCGCGTCGACTATGTCCTGCCCACCGGCGAGATCGACCGCCGCCCGCACCCGAAGGAAATGCTCGCATGACGCTGCCGCCGGTAGATGCACGGAAGACCGCGGTGGTCACCATCGATATGCACCGCGGACACCTTGACCCGTCGGTGGCGACCATGCCGCTGCCCGCGCACGCTGCCGCCCGCGTCACCGCGGCCAACAAGAAACTGATCGACGGCGCGCGCGCCCGCGGTATTCCGGTGATCCACGTGGTCACCAGCTACCACGATGTCCGGGAGATCTCGTCGAATCCATGGTGGCGGCAAGTAGCGGGCACTGATGCGACCCGTGCCAACGTGCTCAATCATCAGTTGCCGGGAAGCCAAGGGCTGCAGGTGATGTCGGAGCTGCTGGCTCCCACCGACGTGGTGGTATACGGCAAGAAGCGCTATGACGCGTTCGCGTCGACCGAACTCGACCCCGTACTTCGCGCACGTGGTATCGAAACCCTGTTGCTCACCGGGGTGAACACCAACAGCTGCGTGCTGGCCACCACGGTGTCCGCCAACGCCAGGGATTACGCCCCGGTAGTCATCGAAGACTGTGTCGACACCATGGACCGCTCCTTGCACGAGCAGGCGCTGGCCATCATCAGGCAGGCGTTCGGCTGGACCGCAACGGCCGATGAGATTCTGGAGGCCCTGTGAGGGTCGTCGACGTCCATGCCCACGTGATCCCGCCCGCGCTGGTGGACTTGATGCGGACCGGATCCGCGCCGGACGGGATCACGCTCGACGAGACCGGATCTCGAGCCTGGGTCGTGCACCGGCAGGGTTACCGCTATCCGCTGCTGGACGCCTTTCACGATGTCTCGGCCCGGCTGTCCCAGATGGACAGCGCGGGAACCGATCTCGCGGTGCTGTCGGTGGCGCCGCCGCTATTCCTGTACTGGACCGGAGTGGACGGAGCCGCGGCGGCGGCGCGCACCATCAACGATGCCGTCGGCAAGATGGTCGAACAGGCGCCACATCGGTTCGCCGGGCTGGCCACGCTGCCGATGCAGGATCCCGTGGCGGCGGCTGCCGAGTTGCGTCGCTGCGTAAGCGAACTGGGCATGCGCGGTGCGCAGATCGGGCCGCATATCGACGGCACACCGCTCGACGACGAGTCGCTGCGGCCGGTGCTGCGCGCCGCCGAGGAGCTCGGCGTCCCCCTGGTGCTCCACCCCTATTACGTGGGGTCGTCGCCCGGCCTGGACGACTTCTATCTGACGAACCTGCAGGGCAATCCCTGGCAGACCGCACTGAGCGCGTCGCGACTGATCTTCTCCGGGACGCTGGACGCGCTGCCCGACCTCGACCTGGTGCTGGTGCATGGCGGCGGCCACCTGCCGTATCAGATCGGCCGGCTCGACCATGGCTACCGAGTGCGTCCGGAGGCCAAGCAGCCTGCACACACCCCCAGCGACTACCTGCGGCGGTTCCATTACGACACGCTCACGCACAGCCCGGCCGCCACCCATTGGCTCATCGACCAGGTCGGATCCGACCGGGTGCTGTTCGGCTCCGATGTTCCCTTCGACATGGCCGGTGGCACTTTCGTCGAACAGCTGGATGGCTTCCCTGGTTCCGACGACGCCCGCGATGCGGTGGCGTCGGGGAACGCCGACCGGCTGTTCGCACTGAACGGAGACAGCGCGCGTGACTGAACGGATTTTGCTGCACATCGACGGCAAGGACATCGCGGCCGGTGACGGCGGGGAGTTCGAGGTGCACAACCCGGCGACGGGTGAGCTGCTCTACACAGTGGCCAACGGCACTTCCGAAGACGTCGATCGCGCGGTGCGAACAGCCCGGGCGGCCTACGACGACGGTCGCTGGCGCGCGATGGCCGCCCGTGATCGGGCCCGCATCCTCAACCGCGCCGCCGCGTTGCTGGCCGAGCACATCGACGAGTACGCGCGATTGGAGACTCTTCAGATCGGGCGGACGCTGCGCGAGATGCGGGCCCAGCTCAAACGGTTGCCGGAATGGCTCGAGTACTTCGGCGCGCTGGCGCAGACACACGAAGGGACCAGCCCCGACTTCGGAGCCGACCACCTCAATGTGGTGCGGCGGGTGCCGCTGGGTGTCATCGGGCTGATCACGCCGTGGAATCACCCGCTGCTGATCACCATGAAGAAGGTATCCGTCGCGCTCGCCGCGGGAAACTCGCTGGTGATCAAGCCCAGTGAGCTTGGTCCCGCCGTACCCGGCCAGCTGGTCACCCTGTTGGCGGAGGCGGGTGTGCCCCCGGGAGTGGTGAACTTCGTTCCGGGACTTGGCCGTAGCACCGGTAAGGCACTCACCGAACACAGTGGCCTGGCCAAGCTCGACGTCACCGGCGGAACGGAGACTGGCCGCGTGATCGCGGCAGTGGCAGGCCGATCGCTCATCCCGGTGACCGCCGAGCTGGGAGGCAAGGCGCCCGTGATCGTGTTCGACGACGTGGACGTCGACAATGCCGTCGCGGGTGTGCTGTTCGCGGCGTTCATCGCCACCGGCCAGACGTGCGTGCAGGGAGCGCGGATCCTTTTGTCGCGCAACATCTACGAAGCGTTCGTCACCAAGCTGGTGGAACGAACGCGTGGCCTGCGGTTGGGTGACCCACTCGACCTGCAGACACAGATCGGACCGCTGGTGTCGCAGGCACAGCGCGAGAAGACCGCCACCGCCGTCGACAGAGCGCGCGAACAGGGTGCCACCGTGCTGGTGGGCGGCCGGGTTCCCGAGGGCGCGGCATTCGCCGACGGCTGGTTCTACGAGCCGACCATCGTGGCCGATGTCCGCCTCGACGACGACTTGTGGCGCGAGGAGGTGTTCGGGCCGGTCTCGGTGGTCGTGCCCTTCGACGACGAAGACGACGCGGTGCGCCTGGCCAACGACTCCCCGTTCGGCCTCGCCGCGTCGGTGTGGACGCAGAACGTGGGTCGGGCCGTGCGGGTGAGCCGCCGGCTCGACATCGGCATCATCTGGGTCAACGATCACCACCGCATCGATCCGGCGTCACCGTGGGGTGGTTTCAAGGACAGCGGGATCGGTTCCGAGAACGGCATCCAGGCGTTTCGGGACTACACCCGTCAGCAGAGCCTGGTCATCAACGCGTCGAATTCCGATTTCGACTGGTTCGGGACCGTCGAGGATCTTCGTTACTCGTAAGGAGTCTGATATGGGAGCAGCAGATTTGGCCATTGCCGGCGGCACCGTCGTCACCTCGGGCGGCAGGCGGCGAGCCAACGTCACGGTGGCCGGCGGCAGGATCGTCGATGTCAGCTCGCAGCGTCCCGACGCCCGTGAAGTGGTCGACGCATCCGGAATGTTGGTGATGGCGGGGGGTGTGGACACCCATGTGCATCTGATGGATCCAGGCGATGCGGAACGCGAAGACTTCCCGACCGGAACGAGCGCCGCGGCCGCGTCCGGCGTGACCACGATCATCGAGCACTCGCACGGCCGCCCGCTCCGCTCGGTGGCAGACCTGACCGAGAAAGTCGACTACCTCTCTGACCGGGCCAATGTGGACTTCGGGCTGGCAGCGCACGCCTGGCCCGGAGAATCCGGAGAGGTCGGGGCATTGTGGTCGGCGGGCGTCGCGTTCTTCAAGGTATTCACCTGCACCACGCACGGTGTGCCCGGCCACGACGCCGCAGCGCTCAAGTCGCACCTGGAGGCGTCGGCCCTTGCCGGTGCGGTCAGCATGATGCACTGCGAGGACGAGTCGCTGACCGAGGCGGCCGCGTCCATGCTGCGGGCCACCGGCCGCGACGATCCCGGTCTGCTGCCAGAGTGGCGCAACCGGGATGCCGAACTGGTCGCAGCGGCGGTGGCCGCCCTGCTGGTCCGCCGGACCGGTGCGCGCGCCACGATCGCGCACGTGAGCAACGACGAGGTGGCGAGCTACATCGCCGCCGAACGGGCCAGGGGAGCGACCATCGCGGCCGAGGGTTGCCCGCAGTACTTTCTGCTGCGCGAGCACGACGTGCACGAGCACGGCGCGCTGCGAAAGTTCACGCCGCCGGCGCGCGCCAGGACCGATGACGACGAAGCGCAGCTGTGGCGGCTGCTGCGACACGGCGTGCTCACCCACATGTCGAGCGATCACGCGCCGTCGACGCTCGCGCAGAAGGCCGCGGGCGACATCTGGGAAGTGCATTTCGGCTTGCCAGGGCTGGACAGCACGATGTCGGTGTTGCTCGACGCCGCGGCGCGCGGGCACCTGTCCTATGAGGACATCACGAGGGTTTACAGCGAGACGCCTGCCCGTACCTACGGTCTGTGGCCGTGGAAGGGTCGGCTGGCGCCGGGCGCGGACGCCGACGTCGTCCTCGTCGATCCGGCGGCTACCCGGACCCTGCGCAACGCCGACGTGCTATCCAAGGCGCGATGGACGCCGTTCGACGGGAGGACCATGACCGGCCGGGTCGTCCAGACATACCTGAGGGGCCGCCTCGTCGCCGAGGAGGGCAAGCCGAGCGACGAGCGGACTGGGCTGTTCGTCCCGGGCGGCGGGCATCGCTGAGGCCGCATCGGGCGGACCCCGTCAGACCTGGGAGTCGGGGAAGGCGACCACCGACAGGAAGCGGATCGGCACCGCAACCAGGTCCACCGGTCCGTGGGCGCCCTCGCCGTCGAGCTGTAGCGAGTCACCCGGGTGCAGGCGATACACCGAGCGGCTGTGGCTGTAGTCCATTACGCCTTCGAGCATGTAGATGAACTCGGTGCCGGGGTGCTGGAACAGCGGGTAGGTCTTGCTCTTCTCCGACAACGTGACCTCGAGGCACTCGAGACGCTTGTGCTCGCCACGTAGCGAGCCGAGGAGCTGATACTCGTGGCCCTCGCGGGTGCCGTTGCGGACGATGCGCGCCCCGGTGCCCGCCTTGACGAACGCCGCGGGCCGCTCGACGTCGGCGCCGCGGAACAGCATGGTGACGGGGACGTCGAAACCCTTGGCCAACAGCGCGAGGGTCGACAGGCTGCACGACGTCTGGGCGTTCTCGATCTTGCTCATCATCGCCTTGGAGATACCGACGCGAGCCGCCATGTCCGCGACCGTGAGGCCCTGCTGTTGGCGCAGTTGACGTACGTTGCGTCCGATGGCGGCCTCGAACTCCAACTCGTCGACGGGCTCGCTCGGGTCGCGGTCGCGGGCGGTGCCGGACTTGTTGCGGAGCAGCGGCACGTGATCGTCGGGGAAGGTCACGGTCACAGTCTCCATCCTTGGCGGCTAGCGCATCTCGCCCGCGCCGACATACGGATGCGACGTCCTCAGCGGGTCGCCTTCGGCGAAGCGGGACAACCGGAAGTCGGTTTCCGGGATGCGCGGGTCGGCGCTGCGTCCGTCAACCACCAGATCGGCGATGAGCTGGCCCACCGCCGGGGCGATCTTGAAGCCGTGTCCGCTGAACCCGGCGGCGACCACCAGTCCGTCGATCCCGGTTCGGGAGATCACCGGGTTCCAGTCCGGGGTGACGTCGTAACAGCCGGCATAGCTGCCCGTGATCGCGGCATCGGCGAAGCCGGGGAATCGGGTGCCGACGCGGTCGATCGTGATGTCGACGAAGTCCTCTCCTGCCCGGTTGAGGTAGGCGTCGGGGTCGGCATCCTGGACGTGCGACAGGTCGCTGTTGCCGAACAACACTTCACCGCCCGGCTCCGGCCGGATGTACTGCAGGGAAACCAGATCGGAGAACACGGGAAGCCGGGCGACCGCCGCCTTGGGGACGCCAGGGGAGATCATC
Source organism: Mycobacterium sp. (assembly GCF_032162605.1). Taxonomy (GTDB): domain Bacteria; phylum Actinomycetota; class Actinomycetes; order Mycobacteriales; family Mycobacteriaceae; genus Mycobacterium. The sequence goes on from NZ_JAVROT010000218.1 coordinate 6,802, forward strand.
ACGATCTGCTCGCGCACGACGCGGATGGGCACGTCGATCCCGTACTGCGTCAAGAGGTCCCGAGTCCACACCCCCGTGGCGACGACGACGTTGCCCGCCGCCACCTCGGTGCCGTCGGCCAGTCGCACGCCCGTCGCGCGGTCGCCGTCGAGCAGCAGGTCCGTCATCGCGGTGCCCTGTCGGATGCGCACGCCCGCGGCCCGCGCCGAGACCGCGAACGCCTGCGCCGTCCGGTACGCGTCGCCGAACCCGCCCCTGGCCTCGTAGGCGAACGCGGCGAACGGCTCCAGGTCGGCGTACGGCCACATTGCGGCCACCTCGTCGGCGTCGACCTCCTCGGTCTGCACGCCGACGGCGCGTTGGGCGGCCAGGCTCTTGCGCAGGGAGTCGACGTTCTGTTCGCCCACTCCGACGACATAGCCGGACTGCCGGAACCCGATGTCGGTGACCTGCTCCCCGAGAAAGTCCTGCGGCCTCTCGAAGACCTCGAGCCCGACGGTGGCCATCGCGGCCAGCGAACTCACGCCATAGTGGCAGCGGACGATGCCGGAGGACTTGCCCGTCATCCCCGAACCGACGGTGCTGCGCTCGACGACGAGGACGTCGGTGACGCCCCGCCGGGCCAGTGCCCAGGCCGCCGCGGCACCCTCGATGCCACCGCCGACGATGACGACGTCCGCCGTCTCCGTCATCGCTGCCCTCCGCTGTCCCGGTGTCGCGCCGAACGTGAGCCCACTGCGAACTTTCCGCAACATTTTCGCAGTGGCGTCACGTTCGGCGCAGCGTCGCGCGACCGCCTCACGAACCCATCCCTGGGATCCAGTTCGTCCCCGCCAGGGGCACCCGCGCCATCGCGGCCGCCTCGATCGTGACGGCGACGAGGTCCTCGGGTTCGAGGTGTCGGACGTGGGCCTTGCCGCACGCCCTCGCGATGGTCTGGGCCTCCATGGTGAGCACCCGCAGGTAGTTGGCCAGTCTGCGCCCACCCTCTACCGGATTCAACCGTGCGGCCAGCTCCGGATCCTGGGTGCTGATGCCTGCGGGGTCGGAACCGTCCTGGAAGTCGTCGAAGAAACCGGCCGCGCTGCCGAGCTTCTCGTACTCGTCGGCGTAGCGCGGGTGGTTATCGCCGAGCGCGATGAGGGCGGCCGTGCCGATGGCGACCGCATCCGCACCGAGGGCCATCGCCTTGGCGACGTCCGCCCCGTTGCGGATGCCGCCGGAGACGATCAGCTGAACCTCTCTGTTCCCCGTCGCTCCGCTCGCCCCGGTCCGTCCTGCGGCGCCGCTGCGGTGCACGCCCAGTTCGGCCAGCGCCTGCACCGCCTGCGGGACCGCGGCGAGCGTCGGTATCCCGACGTGCTCGATGAACACCTCCTGGGTGGCGGCGGTGCCGCCCTGCATGCCGTCCACGACGACGACGTCGGCGCCCGCGTGCACCGCGAGCTTCACGTCGTAGTAAGTGCGGGTGGCGCCGACCTTGACGTAGATCGGCTTCTCCCAGTCGGTGATCTCCCGCAGTTCGTTGATCTTGATGGTGAGGTCGTCGGGTCCGGTCCAATCGGGGTGCCTCGACGCCGAGCGCTGATCGATGCCCTCCGGCAGCGTCCGCATTCCGGCGACGCGTTCGGAGATCTTCTGCCCCAGCAGCATTCCGCCGCCACCGGGCTTGGCGCCTTGACCGAGAACGACCTCGATGGCATCGGCCTTGCGGAGGTCGTCGGGGTTCATCCCGTAGCGCGATGGGAGGTACTGGTAGACCAGGTACTTGCTCTGGCCGCGTTCCTCCGGCGTCATGCCCCCGTCGCCGGTGGTGGTGGACGTGCCGACGGCACTGGCGCCGCGTCCCAACGCTTCCTTCGCGGGGCCCGACAGTGCGCCGAACGACATGCCCGCGATGGTGACCGGGATGTCCAGGTGCAGCGGATATTTCGCGTGACGGCTGCCGAGCACCACATCGGTGCCGCAGCGCTCGCGGTAGCCCTCCAGCGGATAGCGCGACATCGACGCGCCCAGGAACAGCAGGTCGTCGAAGTGGGGCAGGGGGCGTTTGGCTCCCCAGCCGCGGATGTCGTAGATGCCGGTTTCGGCGGCGCGCTGGATCGCCGCGATCGTCGGCCTGTCGAACGTTGCGGACTCGCGCAGGCCCAATCGTGCTCGTGTGTCGGATATTTCGCTTGACATCAGATGCTCCTCAGTAGGAAGAAGCGTTGTCGACGTGGAAGTGATAGAGGCTGCGGGCGGAGCCGTAGCGCGTGTAGGCGGCGATGTCGTCGCCTGCGTACCCGCCCGCCTTGAGGAGATGGCTCAGTTCTTCGTGGTGTTCGGGCCGCATCTCCTTGGCCACGCAGTCGGCGCCGAGTGATGCGGCGGCGCCACGCAGGTAGATGCGGGCCTCGTAGATGGAGTCACCGAGAGCGTCGCCTGCGTCGCCACGGATCACCAGCCGACCGGCTTGCGCCATGAAGGCGCTCATGTGTCCGACGTCGCCACCGACGACGATGTCGACGCCCTTCATCGAGATGCCGCACCGCGCAGCGGCATTGCCGTCGATCACCAGGAGGCCACCGTTGGCGGTAGCGCCCGCGGACTGCGAGGCATTGCCCTTGACCCACACCGAGCCGCTCATCATGTTCTCGGCGACGCCGGTGCCCGCGTTCCCTTCGATGATGATCTCGGCCCGCTGGTTCATCCCCGCGGCGTAGTACCCGACGTGGCCGACGACGGTGACCTTGACCTCGGCGTCGAGACCGACCGCCACGTTGTGCGCACCCGCGGCGCCTGCGATGACGAACTCACCGGTGAGGCCCGGCGCGTGCAGTGCAGAGTTGACGTCTCGCAGGGACATGTGGCCCAGGTCGAAGCGCGTGGTCACCGCGTCCATGCGTAGACCACTTCCGGCTCCGGCTCCCATATGACGGCATTCTCGACGCCGGGCAGTCCGGACAGTGCGCGGTACTCGCTGCCCATCGCGACCCAGTCGGCGGTCTCGGCGATGACGGCGGGTTTGCACGCGATCGCATCGCGGACCACCGCGAACGAGTCCCGATTGGAGACCAGCAGGGTGTAGAAGCCGTCGAAGGTGGCGCACAGTTCCTTCAGGGCCGTCTCCACGTCGCGACCCTCGGCCAGCCGGCTCGCCACGAAGCGCGCACCGACCTCGGTGTCGTTCTCGCTGTCGAATCGCACACCGGCAGCCTGCAATTCGCGCCGGATGGTGGCGTGGTTGGCGAACGAGCCGTTGTGCACGAGGCACTGCTCGGGTCCGACTGCGTACGGGTGGGCGCCCGACGGTGTCACGGCCGACTCGGTCGCCATCCGGGTGTGGCCGACGCCCTGCCAGCCCCGAGCCTTCACCAGCCCCCAGGACGCCGTCAGTGTCGCGGGGTCGCCCACTCCCTTGAGCACCGCGAGGTCGGCACCAAACCCGGCCACCAGGGCGCCGGGGTAGGCCGTTCTCGCCTCGGTGAGCAATGTCTCAGAGTCGACGGACGCCGTCAGCAGGTAGGTGTCGCCGATCATCGTCACGTCGACCTCGCCGCCGAGTGCGGAACCGACCGCGGCGCCGACCGATTCGGCGTCAGCGCCGACGTCGAGGAGCGATACGCAGCCGCGGCCCGGCGGCGTCCACCCGGGATCACCGTAGACGGCGACGCCCGCCGAGTCGCTGCCCCGGTTGGACATCTCGCACAGCATTCCGGTGAGCAGTTCGCCCAGTCGCGGATACAACTCGGGTGTGCGCAGGTGCAACCCCACGATTCCGCACATCTCTCTTGCCTCCCTCGGAATTTCGAGAATCTCGCCGCTCAGAACGCCGTCAGGTACTGCTCGACCTCCCACGGACTGACCGTGCTGTGGTAGGAGAAGAACTCGTCGCGCTTGATGTTGGCGAAGTAGCTGGAAACCCCATCGCCAGCCGCATCGAGCACGCCCGCGATCACCCGGTCGCTCTCGAGTTCGTCCACCGCGTGCAGCAAAGTCGGCGGCAGTGCGGGCCGGTCGGCGGTGGCGCCGAGGGCCCCTGGGTCGAGGCTGCGCTTGATGCCGTCGATGCCCGCGCCGAGGGCGGCGGCGATCGCGAGGTAGGGGTTGGCCGACCCGTCCCCGCCCCGCAACTCCACCCGCTGATCGTCTGGCACCCGGATGTAGTGGGTCCGGTCGTTGCCGCCGTAGGTCGGTTGTCTGGGTGCCCACGACGCACCCGATGCAGTCGTCAGGGCCCCGGTTCGCTTGTAGGAGTTGACCGTTGGACCGACGACGGCCTGCAGCGCACAGGCGTGCTCGAGGATGCCGCCGATGAACGAGTACGCGGTGGGGGAGAGGCCGAGGCCGCGGTCGTCGGCCCCGTCGGGGAAGACCGGAGCACCGCCGCTGGTCAACGAGAGGTGCAGGTGCAGGCCGGTCCCGGTGCGATCGGCGAACGGCTTGGGCATGAAAGTCGCGATCATGCCGCGCTCGGCGGCGATCATTGACAACAGATAACGCAGGGTGATCACCCGGTCCGCGGTGGTCAGCGCGTCGGCGAACTCGAAGTTCTGCTCGAACTGCCCGTTGCCGTCCTCGTGGTCGTTGGCGTAGTTCCCCCAGCCGAGCCCGTTCATCGCCGACGAGATGGTGGTCAGGTGGTCGTACATCCGGGTGACGCCGCGCGCGTCGTAACAGGGCTGCGCGGCGGTGTCGGCGGTGTCGGCGGTGGCGAGGCTGCCGTCGGGATTTCGGGTCAGCAGGAAGTACTCGACCTCGGCGCCCACCCACGGCTCGAAGCCTGCGTCGGCGGCGCGCTGGATCAGCGACTTGAGGATGACACGAGGCGCGTACGGCCACGGTTTGCCCTCGACGTGCGGATCGCAGTGCACGATCGCGAGTCCCTCCTTGATGAAGGGGATCGGGGTGAACGAGGCGGGATCCGGGATCGCCATCAGATCCGGATCCTTGGGCTCCTGGCCCATGGCGCCGACGGCGTACCCGGCGAATCCGACGCCGTCTCCTGCCAGGAGGTCGATGGCCTCGACCGGCACCAGTTTCGCGCACGGCTTGCCGCGCAGGTCCACGAACAGCGCGAGGACGAACGTGGTGCCCGCGTCCCGTGCGAGGGTCGCGAGGTCGGTAGCGGTGGGGCTCATCACCGTCCTTGTCTCTTGATGTGAATCACGGTATCACGCTGGGAAACTACGTGCACCGCGAGAAGCCCCGACCGGTGCGGGGCGAATCGCGCCGATCGGGGCCAGTTCACTACAGGGTTTGCAGTTCGTAGGACACGTCGCGGTGCAGCTTGGCGTCGATGCCGCTCTCCTCGTCCTCGGGCGAGATGCGGATGCCCATGGTCTTCTTGATGGCGAAGGCGATTGCGAACGCGACCACGAACGAGTAGGTCATGACCGCACCTGCGGCGATGGCCTGCTTCCACAGCTGGCTGAAGCCGCCACCGTAGAACAGCCCGTTGGTGGCGTTGGGCATGCCCTCACTGGCGAAGAGGCCGATCAGCAGCGTGCCGATGACACCGCCGACGAGGTGCACGCCGACGACGTCGAGCGAGTCGTCGTAGCCGAACCGCGACTTCAGGCCCACCGCGTATACGCAGATCGCGCCGGCGATGGCGCCGAGGGCGATGGCTCCGATGGGCGTGACCGCGCCGCAGGCCGGGGTGATGGCGACCAGGCCGGTGATGGCCCCGGATGCCGCGCCGACGCCCGTGACGTGGCCGTCCTTGAACTTCTCGACGGCGAGCCAGGCGAGGGTCGCCGCGCAGGTGGCGACGAAGGTGGTGACCATGACGATGGCTGCCGAGTTGCCCGCGGCCAGCGCCGATCCGCCGTTGAACGCGTACCAGCCGGCCCACAGCAGTCCGGCGCCGAGCAAGGTCAGCGGGACGTTGTGAGGCTTGCGCAGCTGGCCGAACATCGCGGACTTGCCGAGCACGATCGCCACGGCGAGCGCGGCGGCGCCCGCATTGATGTGCACCGCGGTGCCACCGGCGAAGTCGATTGCCTTGAGGTTGTTGGCGATCCAGCCGCCGACGGAATCCTTGGTCACCACGCCGTCGAAGGCGAACACCCAGTGCGCGACGGGGAAGTACACCAGCACCGCCCACGCGGTCGCGAACACCATCCAGGCGCCGAACTTCATCCGGTCGGCCACCGCGCCCGAGATCAGCGCGACGGTGATGGCGGCGAACAGTGCCTGAAACAGTGCGAAGAGACTGACCTGTAGCCCGGAGATCGTCGTCTGCGACTCCAGCAGGTCCTTCATTCCGGCGAACTCGGTGAAGCTTCCGACGAACCCGCCGTAGCTGGTGCCGAAGACCATCGAGAAGCCGAACAACACCCAGAGGACCCCGACGACCGCCACTGCCCCGAAGGTCATCATCATCATGTTCGTCGAGCTCTTCACCGAGACCATGCCGCCGTAGAACAGCGCCAGCCCGGGAATCATCAGAGTGAGCCCGATGATGCAACACAGCATGAATGCCGTGGTGCCTGTGTCCACTACGTCCATTTACGAGCTCCGTTCGTGGCGTCCATCAAATATCTCCTGGGTGTGCGGCCCCGAGCGGGGCCGATCACTGGCAGTAACCGATGTTTCTGTTACGTGGACGGGATTGCGGTGTTTCAGGCGCGTAAACGTCCACGGCGCCGGCACGGCAAGGGCCTCGTAACGGGCAATTCACGGCCAAAAGCCGACGGGCGATCCGTTGTGTCAGCATCGAGGGATGAAACGAGTGAAGCCACTGACGACTGTCGTGGTGTTGCTGGCCATCGTCGTCGGAACGGGTATCTGGTGGGTGTTCTTCCGTGGTCCGTCCTCGGCTGAATGTGCTCCGGCGCGAGAGCTTCTGTCGTTCAACAGGACTCAGATCGAAGCGCTCAACGCCAAGACCCACGTCCCCGAAGCCGGGTCCTACCAGGCGGCGACCGAACCCAGCGACTTCGACTACCGGGCCTGGGCGGACGGGCTGGCCGACCGGGCGGCGAAGGTCACGGCGGCCGACCTTGCCGGACCGGCGAACGACCTGGCGCAGACCGCGGATCGACTCGTCCGGGCGAAGATCGACTTCGATGTCCAGAGCAAGCGCACCGCACCGGGTGCTTCGGCGCCCCCGGCGGCGATGGCGGTCACCGCGTTCAACGACCAGTTCGAAGCCCAGGTCAAACAGCTGTTGACGACGTGCCCGGTGTGAACGCAGAGCCCCACCTGCCCGCGAACGCGACGGCCTCCAACGGGAGCCGCTCACGCGGGAGCGAGTCGCGCTCCGCGATCTCCTCGGAGGCCGTGGCGTAGTCGCCAAGGGAGCCGACCGCGACGACGACGAGCGGGCGCACCCCGTCGGGAATCGAGAACGCCGCTCTGGCCGCCTCGGCGTCGAACCCGGCCATCGGATGCACCACCAGTGACCGCGCCACTGCCTCCACGGCCAGGTTGGCCAGGGCGGCGCCGGTGTCGACGCCCGAGTACAGCGCGGTCTTCTCGTCGGGACCCTCGTCGGCGGCCAGCAGGATCAAGGCGCCCGCGGCGTGCGCATAGGAGTTGCCGCGCCGCAGCGTCGCCGCGAGGTGGGCGAAGGTGTCGTCACCGCGCAGGCCCACCATGAACCGCACGGGCTGGCGTCTGCCCCAGGTCGGCGCCCAGCGCGCCGCCTCCAGAAGCGCGGTGACCTCGTCGGCGGTGACGACGGCGTCAGCGTCGAAGGCGCGAGGACTCCAGCGCGTGGCGATGGCGTCGTGGATGGGGACGCGCGTGTCAGCCCTGCGGTGAGTGGGTCGGTCGGTCACGCGGTCACGCTACCGCTGCACGGGAGGAGAAACCGGGTGCGCAGACCCCTTATCCTTGACGGGACTCCCACGGCTGACGGAAGGCGAACAGTGGCGCTCGTCGTGCAGAAGTACGGCGGATCATCGGTGTCCGACGCCGACCGGATCCGTCGCGTCGCCGAGCGCATCGTCGCCACCAAGAAGGCAGGCAACGACGTCGTCGTGGTCGTCTCTGCAATGGGTGACACCACCGACAACCTGCTTGACCTCGCCCGCCAGGTCAGCCCGGCGCCGCCGGCGCGCGAGATGGACATGCTGCTGACCGCGGGCGAGCGGATCTCCAATGCCCTGGTCGCGATGGCCATCCATTCCCTCGGCGCCGAGGCCCGCTCGTTCACCGGCTCGCAGGCCGGCGTCATCACCACCAGCACGCACGGCAATGCCAAGATCATCGACGTCACTCCCGGCAGGCTGCAGGACGCACTCGCCGACGGGCTCATCGTTCTGGTGGCCGGCTTCCAGGGCGTCAGCCAGGACAGCAAGGACGTCACGACGCTGGGCCGCGGAGGCTCGGACACCACCGCGGTCGCACTGGCCGCCGCGCTGCACGCCGACGTGTGCGAGATCTACACCGACGTGGACGGCATCTTCACCGCCGACCCGCGCATCGTGCCCAACGCGCGGCACCTGGACACCGTCAGCTTCGAGGAGATGCTCGAGATGGCGGCCTGCGGGGCGAAGGTCCTCATGCTGCGGTGCGTCGAATACGCCCGCCGCTACGACGTTCCGATTCACGTACGGTCGTCGTACTCAGACAAGGCGGGCACGCTCGTCAAGGGATCGATGGAGGACATCTCGATGGAAGACGCCATCCTGACCGGAGTCGCCCACGACCGCGGTGAGGCGAAGGTGACGGTCGTCGGACTGCCCGACGTCCCCGGCTACGCCGCGAGGGTGTTCCGCGCGGTCGCCGACGCCGACGTGAACATCGACATGGTGCTGCAGAACATCTCGAAGATCGAGGACGGCAAGACCGACATCACGTTCACCTGTGCGCGCGACAACGGGCCCCAGGCAGTCGAGAAGCTCGCGTCGCTGCAGAGCGAAATCGGTTTCACTTCAGTGCTTTACGACGACCACATCGGAAAGGTGTCGCTGATCGGCGCCGGTATGCGCAGCCACCCCGGCGTCACCGCGACGTTCTGCGAGGCGCTCGCGGCAGTCGGCGTCAACATCGACCTCATCTCGACCTCGGAGATCCGGATCTCGGTGCTGGTCAAGGATACCGAGCTGGACAAGGCGGTCTCGGCATTGCACGAGGCGTTCAATCTGGGCGGCGACGAGGAAGCCGTCGTGTATGCGGGAAGCGGGATCTAGATGCCGGGGCGAGCGAAGCGACGGGTGAGCTAAATGGTCAACATCGGAGTCGTCGGCGCGACCGGTCAGGTCGGTCAGGTGATGCGCCGCCTGCTCGACGAACGAGACTTCCCGGCGACGAGCGTGCGGTTCTTCGCCTCGGCGCGTTCGCAGGGCCGCAAGCTCGAGTACAGGGGCCAACAGATCGAGGTCGAGGATGCCGCGACGGCGGACCCCTCGGGACTGGACATCGCCCTGTTCTCGGCGGGCGCCACGATGTCGCGCGTTCAGGCGCCGCGGTTCGCCGCCGCCGGGGCGGTCGTCATCGACAATTCGTCGGCGTGGCGCAAGGATCCCGACGTCCCACTGGTGGTGTCGGAGGTCAACTTCACGAGAGATGTCGGCACCCGAGCTCGGTCCCTCAAGCGGGGCATCATCGCCAACCCGAACTGCACCACGATGGCCGCGATGCCGGTGCTGAAGGTGCTGCACGACGAGGCGGCTCTGGTCCGGATGATCGCCTCGACCTATCAGGCGGTGTCGGGCAGTGGACTGGCCGGCGTCGAGGAGTTGTACGGGCAGGCGCGCGCGGTGGTCGAGGACAGCGAGCAGTTGGTCCACGACGGGTCCGCCCTCGTGTTCCCGGCGCCGAACAAGTACGTGGCCCCGATCGCCTTCAACGTGGTTCCGCTCGCGGGCTCACTGGTCGACGATGGCTCCGGCGAGACCGACGAAGACCAGAAGCTGCGCGATGAGAGCCGCAAGATCCTCGGCATCCCAGACCTTCTGGTGAGCGGGACGTGCGTCCGGGTGCCGGTCTACACCGGGCATTCGCTGTCGATCAACGCCGAGTTCGCCCGGCCGCTCTCGCCGGAGCGTGCGCGGGAGCTGCTGGCGAGTGCACCGGGTGTGACGCTGGTCGACGTGCCAACTCCGTTGGCGGCCGCCGGTGTCGACGACTCCCTCGTCGGACGCATCCGACGGGATCCCGGGCCGCCGGACGGGCGTGGCCTGGCGTTGTTCGTTTCCGGGGATAATCTCCGAAAGGGTGCGGCGCTCAACACCATTCAGATCGCCGAGCTTCTCGCCGCGCAGTTGTGATTCGAGCAGCGGCAGTGGCGCTTCTCTGCGCCCTGGTGCTGCCACTTCCCGTGGCGCGCGCCGATCCGCCCGCGCCCATGCCGGCGCCCGTGTTGCAGCCGCTTGCACCGGGCCAAGTGGTACGTATCGCCCCGGTGGCCGGAACCGGGACGCCGACAAGGGATTACGGAATCGGTGCCACCGACCTGTGCGAGTTCATGGAGTTTCCCAGCGGCATCCTGCAGGTGTGCGGCGACAGCTTCGCCGGCCAAGGCGTTGGCTTCGGCGGTCACTTCGCTCCGATCGCCCTGCACGTCGACACCGACTCTGTCGAG
>NZ_JAVROT010000219.1:0-2988 GCF_032162605.1 Mycobacterium sp.
CTCCGCCGGGTTTCAGCTCAGCACCCGCGCGCTGCTGGCGGAGCACTCGTTGAGTGCCCGCGAGTTCATCCGGCACACCGCGGGCATCGCGGCGGGCGGCCACCGACTCGTGTCGGGCACCCCGGAGCAGATCGCCGACGACCTGCAGGCGTGGTTCAACGCAGGTGCGGCGGACGGCTTCACGATCATGTACGCCGACACGTCGGTCGACTTCGAGCGATTCGCGCGACTGGTGGTGCCCCTGCTCATCCAACGTGGACTCGTCATAGCAGCCGAAGAAGGCGCCACCCTGCGTGAGCACCTCGCGCTGCCGATCCCCGAGCGGCGCCGTGCACCGCAGCGCGCCCGTCGCGCCACAGTTTGAGCGTCAACAAGTGGTTAGCGGCAATGCCGGGTCTGCGCTCCATTCTTCGAGCGAGCCGTCGTAGACCCGGGCGTGCTGAATCCCGATGGAGGACAGCGCGAGTGCGTTGGCGGTGGCGGAGATGCCGCCGCCGCAGTACACCAAGAGTTCATCGCCCAGGTCGAGACTGGGCGAGCACGCCAATGAGGCCCTTCGGATAAACTCATCGCAGCAGGACGAGGACCGAATCTTCCTATCCGCCAGCGCCTTACGGCCATTTCATGGACAATGACGAGGGCCAAGGAACTAGCCGTCGACCACTGAGCGCCGAACGCCGCAATCGAGGACACGAATCGGTCGTGTGAATGCCCTGATGATCGTCGGAGCTGAGACGGGGATGACGCGGCCTACGACGAAAAGTACCGTGTGTCATCGCCGGCTCGTCCCAGCCTCGGTGTTGATCGAGCCGTCTTCTGACACAGGTTGTGGCGCCTAGTCCTCGAGTTCGATGGTGGCGCCGAGGTTTTCGGCGATCTCTTCCACTATCAGCCGGCCCGGCCCGTCGTAGAGGGAGAATGCTCCGGGTCCGAAGAGTTGCCAACTGCCGCGCGCCGACGTGTAGCGCGGCCGGCCGTAGAGGACGGCCACTTCCACGGGGTCGTCGCCGGCGAGTTCGGCTTGGCGGGAGTGCCAGAGCAGTCCGTGCACCACTCTTGTGCCATGCGGCTGCCGCAGCACGGCGACGGCCAACGCCCGCGTGCACGGATAGTGCTCGGCGGAGGTGGCGACGATCGCGCTGCGCGGGAGGCCCAGCCGTGCGAGCTCGGGATTGCGCAGGTCGGCAACGACGGCGTCCGTGGGAGCACGCACGTGGGCTAGCAGCTTGCCACGTAGTTGACGCTCGTAAATTATCCTGGCGCTGGTCTTGTCGACGTCGTGGAACACCGTTTCAAGCAGAGCCGCCGTAGGCGTGGCCGCCAGGTACATGCTGGGCAGGCGCTCGCCGCCGAGAGGATCGTCGATGGGGGAAAAGCGGGTGTCGCCGTATCCCGGGTTGTGTTCGTCGTAGCCCCAGGTCGCATCGTAGACGCGGTACCACTCCGCGTCTTTGGGCATCGCGACGGTGCGCAGCCGCGGCAGGGTCCGCGCGACGGGGCAATGCTCGGGGTCAGGGCAGTCGAGCTCCTGGGGCGCAAACGTCATGCCGCGCCGCTAGGCGGCAGGTGCGGCGGCGAAGCGCTGCGCGGCGCGCAACACGCGGTGCGGGGAGGTGACGACCAGGCGTTCGGGAATTCCGCCGGACAGTAGCGCCGTCGGTGAGGTCAGCCACGTCCACAGTGTCCAGCCGCCCACCCCGGCACCGACGAGAGCGGTGAGGATCGGCTGCAGTTCGGGCCGCGGTTCACCTTGGGCGTCGAATTGAAAGGCCGGAATCAAGGTTCTGCCGTTGTAGGTGACGGTGAACAGGGCGTCGGCGTCCCTGCGGCGCGACAGCCAGGTCCGGGTGGCCGAATCACGCGCGTCCCCGCGTAGCTCGCGCAGGGTCGAGTAACTGAACACCGGAGTTCCCAGCAGGGCGTCCCGATGAGTGGCGAGTCGCTGCGCCTGCGCCAGCGAGGCCGGCGGGGTGAGTGGAATTCCGCGGGCCATCAACGTGTGCACCAGATCGGCGCGGACGATCGCGGTGTGATCGGCTTGTACTTCGCGGACGCGCTCCAACAGCGTCAGCGCCTCGGTAACGTGGCGGCGGCTGACTCCACGCAACTCCAGGTGATCGGAGCGCTCGGCGATGTCGTATCGCGAAGGAAGTGCATCCATGTAGCAAGTGTAGCGGATCAAATGGACTATAGCGTCCGCTACAGAGCTCCGACGCACTGTCATCGAGGCGGCGTTGGTGACGGAATCACGCGATCGCCCGGTGATCGTGTGATCGGGCGAGAGCGCACGGCACGATCGGGGTTCAACAACAGCGCCTCTCGAAGTGTCGTCGGGGCCGTCGGCGACGCCAGCCTTGAATGAGGCACATGCCTCCAGTGGTGTCCTGTTGTTGCGACATACACGCGGGTGCCTTTGGACCGCCGTCGCGAGGCGCCCGCATTGCCGCCATCGCCGATAACCGGTAGCATATGCGGTAGTAGAACCGGAAGTAGGGGAGGAACTCCCATGGCGGATACGTTGGAACGGGCCGTCGAGGCGAATGAGATCGTCGACGCCTTGAAATCCTTCGGCGTCACTCAGGTCGACGTCGCCGCGGTAACGCAAGTCTCCGACCGTGCGGTACGCGGGTGGCGTACCGGCGACATCCGCCCTGACCGTTACGACCGGCTCGCGCAGCTTCGTGACCTCGTCCTTTTGCTCTCAGACTCGCTAACCCCGCGAGGCGTTGGCCAGTGGCTGCACGCCAAGAATCGCCTCCTCGACGGCGAGCGCCCGGTGGACCTGCTCGCCGAGGACAACTACGAGAAGGTTCGCAGCGCGGCCGAAGGCTTTGTCGACGGCTCATACGTGTGAGTCTTGGCGACGCGGTCGCCACCGCACCGCGACGAAGGCTGACCGGCAGTTACTGGCACCAAGGCGCCACACGGCACCCGCTTACATCCTGTGCAGACCCCGCCCTCGGGCCTGGCCGCTACCACCGAGCCGGG
>NZ_JAVROT010000220.1:0-5863 GCF_032162605.1 Mycobacterium sp.
CCGCGATCGCCAACGCGGTGTTCAACGCGACGGGTCGACGGATGACCGATCTGCCGATCACCCTGGAGAAACTGCTCTGAGCCTCAGGCCGTCCTTTCGCGGTCGGGCCTTCTCACGCGTAACACGAACGCCGCCAACGCCAGAACGAGCACCACAGCGCCCAATACGCCGATCTCGACGACGGCACGAGAGAACTCCGGGCCCTTCTCCAGCAGTGTCGCGGCCTCCACCGACAGTACGACGATCTCCTTGATGCCGGCGAGAATGCCCACGACGAGAAACGGTTCCGCGACGATTTCGTGTGACCGCAGGCAGGCGCGCACGGCATACATGAGCTCGACGAAGATGAACAGCAGCAGGAGCCCATCGAGGATCTCGAGCATCAGAGTCGACGCCGACGTGTTCCGGAGTCGGAGCAGCGTGTTGAACTGCGCAACGAGAAGCGCCACTGATCCGAAGGCAAGGACGACGGCGATGCCCCAGTAGAGGGCGTCCTCGACGCCACTCAGCACCCGGTCGGCCAAGCGCTGCCGACCCTCTTCGTCTTCTTCGACGTCGTCGTCGTCGTCGTCCTCGTCGTTGGCCATCCGAACCTCAGCGATTCAGCCACCAGATACGGCTCGACAGAGCCGTGGCGAATGCGCACCAGAGTGGATAGGGCCATAGGACCCGGGCGGGAACGCCCTTGACTCGCACTGCGCGCCGGGTGAGATCGGCACTGCTGACGGCCAGTGCACCGGCCAGGAGTGCGGAGGCCCCGAGCTGTCGACGTTTGAAGAAGAGCCACGACCAGCTGCCGTTGAGAAGGAGGTTCAGCGCAAGCAGGCCGGAGAATGCACGGGCCTGGTCCTGCTCACCGCGCGCGCCGAGTTCATCGATGGTCGCGGCCGAGACACCCGCGATGTCGCCATAGAGCAGTGGCCAGACGATGGGAAAGGCCTGTCGGGGCGGTTGGAAGCTGGGCTTCCGGAGTTTCTCGTACCAGTCCGATTGAACGGCGGGGCCGCTCGCCAGACCTCCGATGGCGGCAGTGAGGAACGCTGCGCCCGCGGTCTTGGCAAGAGTATTGGGATGCATGTGAGTTCCTTCCGCGCCCACGGTGTTACCCATGTGGCCTGATGGACAAACGCTGCGATCATGCCCCGGCGATGTCGACGCGATCCGCTTCTACGAGCGCGCGGGTACCGACCGACCTGTCAGTGCCTGTCCAAGTTCGAAGGTCGGAAAGCGGAATCGGCGACTGAGCAACCCCAACACCTAGGGATTCCATTGTAGGAATGTAAATTCGTTGCGGAATCGCTTGCGAAGGTCGTCAAGATCGGCGATGGTTTACCCACAGCGCACGGAGAGCATGGCCCACGATCTGCCTGGGGGGCATTTCTTCGTGCCGACCACAGGGAGGTCGTCCTGAACGGCACACGCAGCACCGCCGTCGACAGCACGACGGGGAAGGATGCGGGCACTCACGAGCCGGGCCAACCCGTCATCGAGATCGACCACGTGACCAAGCGCTTCGAGGACTACGTCGCCGTTGCCGACGCCGACTTCTCCATCGCGTCGGGAGAGTTCTTCTCGATGCTCGGCCCATCCGGCTGCGGCAAGACGACCACGTTGCGCATGATCGCGGGCTTCGAGACTCCGACCGAGGGCGCCATCCGTCTCGAGGGCGCCGACGTGTCGAGGGTTCCGCCACACAAGCGCAACGTCAATACGGTGTTCCAGCACTACGCATTGTTCCCGCACATGACCGTGTGGGACAACGTGGCGTACGGGCCCAGAAGCCTCAAGCACGGTAAGGCCGAGGTCAAGCGCCGGGTGGACGAGCTGCTGGACGTCGTCCGCCTCACCGACTTCGCAAAACGCAGGCCGTCGCAGCTGTCCGGCGGTCAGCAGCAGCGCGTCGCACTGGCCCGCGCGCTCGTCAACTACCCGAGTGCTCTTCTTCTCGACGAGCCCCTGGGCGCGCTCGACCTCAAGCTGCGGCACGTCATGCAGTTCGAGCTCAAACGGATTCAGCGGGAGGTCGGCATCACGTTCGTCTACGTGACGCACGATCAAGAAGAAGCGCTGACGATGAGTGACCGCATCGCCGTGATGAACTCGGGCAACGTCGAACAGATCGGCACTCCCACCGAGATCTACGATCGCCCGTCCACGGTGTTCGTGGCCAGCTTCATCGGGCAGGCCAATCTGTGGCATGGCATTCAGAAGGGCATGGACGGCGACTACGCCCAGCTGTCCGTCCTCGGCACCACGCTACGGGCGCGTCCCGGTGACACGACCATCGAGACCGGGGGCCAGGCGACGCTCATGGTGCGTCCCGAGCGCGTACGGGTCTCGATGGAACCGCCGTCGAGCGACGTCACCAGCGTGCCCGCGACGGTCACCGACCTCACGTTCCAGGGCCCCGTCGTGCGTCTGCAACTGGCCGCCGCCGACGGATCCCCGATCCTCGCCCACGTGGGCCCAGAGCAGGATCTACCGCTGCTTCGCCCCGGCGATCAGCTCCATGTGAGCTGGGCACCCGAGGCGTCGCTGGTCCTTCCCGCCGCCGACATTCCCACCACGGAGGATCTCGAGGAGATGCTCGACGATTCCTAAAACGATGAGTCGACGTACCGCTGACTTCCCGGCTACCCCTCCCCGGATTCATGAAAGGCACACCAGCCATGGCCTCCTCGAACAACCAAGGCATCGACCCAGCGCTCATGTCCCGACTCGTGAACAACCGGACCAACCGACGTCGGTTTCTGGGCGGCGGCGCTGCAGCGGCGGCAGCCTTCGCCTTGGGACCCGCGTTCCTGGCTGCGTGCAGTTCCAGCAGCACGACGAGTTCCAGCAGCTCGTCGTCGGCAGCGCCGGACGACGGCAAGCCGGCCAGCGGCACCCTGCGGATCTCGAACTGGCCGCTCTACATGGCCGACGGATTCGTCGCGGCCTTCCAGACGGCCAGCGGTCTGACCGTGGACTACAAGGAAGATTTCAACGACAACGAGCAGTGGTTCGCCAAGAACAAGGAGCCGTTGTCGCGCAAGCAGGACATCGGCGCCGACCTGGTGGTGCCCACCCAGTTCATGGCGCTGCGGCTCAAGCAACTGGGCTGGCTCAACGAGATCAGTGACAGCCGGGTGCCCAACAAGAAGAACCTGCGGCCCGACCTCTTGAACGACAAATCCGACCCGGGCCGCAAGTACACCGCCCCGTACATGAGCGGCATGGTGGGACTGGCGTACAACAAGGCCGCGACGGGACGTCCGATCACCAAGATCGACGATCTGTGGGATCCGAAGTTCAAGGGCAAGGTCAGTCTGCTCTCCGACATGCAGGACGGCCTCGGCATGATCATGTCGTCGCAGGGCAACTCGGTGTCCGAGCCGACGATCGACGCGGTCCAGAAGGCCGTCGACCTGGTCAAGGAACAGAAGGACAAGGGCCAGATCCGGCGGTTCACCGGCAACGACTACGCCGACGATCTGGCCGCGGGCAACCTCATCGTCGCCCAGGCCTACTCCGGCGACGTCGTCCAGCTGCAGGCCGACAATCCGGACCTGGACTTCGTGATCCCCGAGTCTGGCGGCGACTGGTTCATCGACACGCAGACGATCCCCTACACCACCCAGAACCAGCATGCCGCCGAGGCGTGGATCGACTACGTGTACGACAGGGCGAACTACGCCAAACTGGTCGCGTTCACCCAGTACGTGCCGGTGCTGTCGGACATGACCGACGAGCTGAACAAGATCAACCCGAAGCTCGCCGCGAACCCACTGATCAACCCGCCGAAGGAATCTCAGGACAGGTTGAAGACCTGGGCCGCGCTCACCGACGAGCAGACCCAGCAGTTCAACACCGCGTACGCCGCCGTCACCGGTGGCTAGGCAGCGGGCAGAACCATGGCAGGAGTAGCCAGCAGCAGTCGCCAGCGCAGCAAGATCGCGCCGTACTTGATGATCTTTCCTGCGCTCGCGTACCTCGCGATCTTCTTCGTGGTGCCGTTCTGGTCGTTGTTCCGGACGTCGCTTTCGACCATGGGCGGCTCGATCTACCTCCCGGAGTTGACCTTTGCGTGGAACTTCGGCAACTACGGCCATGCGTTGGCGACATACCAGGACCAGATCCTGCGGTCGCTGCTGTACTCCTTCACCGCCACCGTGGTGTCGCTGCTGATCTCCTACCCACTGGCGTACGTCATCGCGTTCAAGTCGGGGCGGTACAAGAACCTGCTTCTGGGCCTGGTGGTACTGCCCTTCTTCGTGACGTTCCTGGTGCGCACGCTGGCGTGGAAGACGATCCTGGCCGACGACGGCATCGTGGTGCACACGCTGAGCGCGATCGGGGTGCTGCCACCCGACGGACGGCTGCTGTCCACCAGCTGGGCCGTCATCGGCGGGCTGATCTACAACTCGATGACGTTCATGATCCTGCCGCTGTACGTCAGCCTCGAGAAGATAGACCCGCGGCTGTTGGAGGCATCGAAAGACCTGTACTCGTCGAGCTTCCGGGCGTTCCGCAAGGTCATCCTGCCGTTGTCGATACCGGGTGTGCTGGCGGGCAGCTTGCTGGTGTTCATCCCCGCCATGGGTGACTTCATCAACGCGGACTATCTGGGCAGCACGCAGACCACGATGATCGGCAACGTCATTCAAAAACAGTTCCTAATAGTCAAGGACTATCCCGGCGCGGCCGCGCTCAGCTTCCTGCTGATGGCCATGATCCTCGCAGGCGTGCTGTCCTACACGCGGGCGCTCGGCACGGAGGACTTGGTATGACGTTGCAGGAAGGCGCCGCGATCGTCGACGTGATCGACAGCCCGCCGGCCAAGATCAGACGCTCGATCATGGGCACCGGCAAGCTCGGTGACGTCTTGCTCAGGGTGGTGGCAGCACTGGTGCTGTTGTACATCTTCGTGCCGATCTTCGTGATCGTGCTGTTCTCGTTCAACAAGCCCGCAGGCAAGTTCAACTACACGTGGCAGGGCTTCACCCTCGACAACTGGGCCAACCCGTTCAAATATCCGGCCTTGGCCGAAGCGCTGAAGATGAGCATCCAGGTGGCGGCCCTGTCCACCTTGATCGCGCTCGTTCTCGGCACGTTGCTCGCAATTGCCCTGGTGCGCCAGCGATTCCGGGGCAGCAAAGCGGTCGATACGTTCCTCGTCCTGCCACTGACGGCACCCGAAGTGGTCATGGGCGCCTCGCTGCTGACGCTGTTCCTCGACCTCGGCTGGGCGACCGGCTTCGCCACCATTCTGATCGCGCACGTGGCGTTCGAGATCAGCTTCGTCGCGATGACGGTCCGGGCCAGGGTGCGCGGCTTCGACTGGACCCTCGAGGACGCGTCGATGGACCTCGGCGCAAGTCCCGCCAGGACGTTCTTCAAGGTGACGCTGCCACTCATCGTTCCCGGCATCGTCGCCGCGGCGATGCTGTCGTTCGCGCTGTCGCTCGACGACTTCATCGTCACGTACTTCGTGAGTGGCTCGACGGTGACCTACCCGTTGTTCGTCAACGCGGCGACGAAGGCCGCCGTGCCGCCGCAGATCGACGTGCTCGCGACCGCGATCCTGGCGATCAGCCTGGTCCTGCTGACCGTCGGAACGCTATACCGCCGCAAGCGAATCGACGTCTAGGCGACGGTTACGGTGCGTCGAGCCGGACCGTCACCGACACCCGGCCCCCGTGAACTCTGGCGCGCCATTCGTCCCAGCGTCGCGAGTCAGGTCACGTCGACGAGGACCGGTGTTCTGGCGCCGGCTCGCGCGGCGCCCATCCCCGCGGCCACGACGAGACAGATGCCGACCAGACCCGCCACCCCGGGTGCCTGCGACAACACCAGGAAGCCGACCAACATGGCGAACGCAGGC
>NZ_JAVROT010000221.1:0-4210 GCF_032162605.1 Mycobacterium sp.
TCCAGTGTGCCCGTTCAGTCTGGCAGGCCATAGCTCGCAACCGATCGGCACCTGCGCCGACCGCCGCGGTGGGCGCTTGGGTCAAGTCCTCGGCGGGCGCCAAGACTCCTCGTGCAGATAGGCTTTCAGCGCGACGTGAGACGCGCGCCGCGGGGAGGAGGACGTTGTGGCCAGCCTCGAGCAGACCCGCCAGCTGGTTACAGAAATCCCTGGTCCGCTGTCGCTGGAACTGAACAAACGCCGGAGCTCGGCGGTGTCCCACGGCGTCGGCGTCACCCTGCCCGTGTTCGTCGCGCGTGCCGGCGGCGGCATCGTCGAAGACGTCGACGGTAACCGCCTGATCGACCTGGGCTCCGGCATCGCCGTCACCACGATCGGCAACTCCTCGCCACGGGTCATCGACGCGGTGCGGGAGCAGGTGGCCGAGTTCACCCACACCTGCTTCATGGTGACGCCGTACGAGTCCTACATCGCGGTCGCCGAACAGCTGAACCGGATTACTCCGGGCTCGGGCGAGAAGCGCTCGGTGCTATTCAACTCCGGCGCCGAGGCCGTCGAGAACGCCATCAAGATCGCGCGCTCCTACACCCGCAAGCCCGCCGTGGTGGCGTTCGACCACGCCTACCACGGCCGCACCAACATGACGATGGCGCTCACCGCGAAGTCGATGCCCTACAAGAGCGGCTTCGGCCCGTTCGCTCCCGAGATCTATCGAGCGCCGATGTCCTACCCCTACCGGGACGGGCTGCTGGACAAGGAGCTGGCCACCGATGGCGAACTGGCCGCCGCGCGAGCCATCAGCGTCTTCGACAAGCAGATCGGCGCCGACAACCTGGCCGCCGTCATCATCGAACCCATCCAGGGCGAGGGCGGGTTCATCGTGCCCGCCGAGGGCTTCCTGCCCGCCCTGCTGGACTGGTGTCGCAAGAACAACGTGGTCTTCATCGCCGACGAGGTGCAAAGCGGCTTTGCGCGCACCGGGGCGATGTTCGCCTGCGAGCACGACGGGATCGAACCGGACCTGATCTGCACCGCCAAAGGCATCGCCGGTGGCTTGCCACTGTCGGCGGTGACCGGCCGGGCCGAGATCATGGACGCCCCGCACGTCAGCGGCCTGGGCGGCACCTTCGGTGGCAACCCGGTCGCCTGCGCGGCGGCGCTGGCCAGCATCGCGACCATCGAGCATGACGGCCTGATCGAGCGCGCCCAGCAGATCGAGCGGCTGATCACCGATGTATTGCTGCGGATGCAGGCCGGCGACGACCGGATCGGCGACGTGCGCGGTCGCGGGGCCATGATCGCCATCGAGCTGGTGAAGTCCGGCACCAGCGATCCCGACGCCGAGCTGACGAACAAGTTGGCCACCGCGGCGGGCGCGGCCGGCGTCATCGTGCTGACCTGCGGCATGTTCGGCAATATCGTCCGGCTGCTGCCTCCGCTGACCATCAGCGACGAGCTGCTCACCGAGGGCCTCGACGTACTACGCCTCCTGCTGGCCGACCTGTAAATCCATCCTTTTCCCGACCTTCAAGTGTGCGATCTCACATTTGCATGGTCAGCGACTTCGTTGTGGAATACCTTTAGTTTAGCTAACGTTCTAAGTATCAGCGCAGCGTGGCGCGAACAACCCAAATTTCTGAGTAATGCGAGGAATTGTTATGTCAACTACCACTCGTGAAGAGCGGCTCGAACGCCGCATTGAGGACCTGACCGCTAACGACCCACAGTTCGCCGCAGCCAAGCCGGACCCGGCCGTCGCCGAGGCCCTTGAGCAGCCTGGACTGCGACTTCCGCAGATCGTCCAGACCGTGCTCGAGGGTTACGCCGACCGCCCGGCCCTCGGGCAGCGCGCAGTCGAGTTCGTCAAGGACGCCAAGACCGGACGCACCTCGTTGGAGGTGCTCTCCCATTTCGACACCATCACCTATCGCGAGCTGGACCAGCGTGTTGGCGCGCTCGGACGCGCCTTGACCAGCGACTCAGTGCAGGCCGGCGACCGTGTTGCGGTGCTCGGCTTCACCAGCGTCGACTTCACCACCATTGACGTGGCGCTTTACCGGATCGGCGCGGTGGCGGTTCCGCTGCAGACCAGCGCGGCTATCACCCAGCTGCAGCCGATCGTGACCGAGACCAAGCCCAGCGTCATCGCGGCGAGCGTGAACCAGCTGCCCGATGCCGTCGAGCTGATCCTGAGCACCGACCACCAGCCCGCCAAGCTCGTGGTCTTCGACTACCACCCCGAGGTCGACGACGAGCGCGAGGCTGTGGAAAGCGCCCGGGCACGACTGGCCGCGGTGACCGTCGAGCCGCTGGCTGACCTGCTCGAACGTGGCAAGGGACTGCCCGCAACACCGGTGGTGAACGACCGCGCCGAAGACGCGCTGGCGCTGCTGATCTACACCTCCGGAAGCACCGGCGCGCCCAAGGGTGCGATGTACCCCCAAAGCAATGTCGGCAAGATGTGGTCCAGGTCGGCCAAAAACTGGTTCGGGGAGAGCGCAGCGTCGATCACCCTCAACTTCATGCCGATGAGCCACGTCATGGGACGCGGGACCCTCTACGGCACGCTCGGTAATGGTGGCACCGCCTACTTCGCCGCCAAGAGCGACCTGTCGACGTTCCTGGAGGACCTCGAGCTGGTCCGGCCCACCGAGCTGAATTTCGTGCCGCGCATCTGGGAGACCCTCTACGGCGAATACCAGCGCCAGGTCGATCGACGGCTCTCGGACTCCCCCGACCGCAAGGCCGTGGAAGCCGAGGTCTTGAACGAGCAGCGCCAATACTCGCTCGGCGGCCGGTACATCTTCGCGATGACGGGCTCGGCGCCCACTTCCCCGGAGCTGAAGGCCTGGATCGAATCGCTCCTCGAGATGCATCTAACGGACGGCTACGGGTCCACCGAGGCCGGCATGGTCTTGCTCGACGGCGAAGTGCAGCGTCCGCCGGTCGTCGACTACAAACTGGTCGACGTTCCGGATCTGGGCTACTTCGCCACCGACCGACCGCATCCGCGCGGCGAATTACTGCTCAAGACGGCGAATATGTTCCCCGGCTACTACAAGCGGCCCGAAGTCACCGCCGACGTCTTCGACGCAGACGGTTACTACCGGACCGGAGACGTCGTCGCCGAGGTCGGACCCGACAAGCTGGTGTATGTCGATCGCCGTAATAACGTGCTGAAGCTCGCGCAGGGCGAATTCGTCACCGTCGCAAAGCTGGAAGCGGAATTCGGCAACAGCCCGCTAGTCCAGCAGATCTACGTCTACGGCAACAGCGCACACCCCTACCTGTTGGCTGTCGTGGTGCCCACCGAGGAAGCACTGCAGCGCTTCGATGAGGCGCAGCTCAAGCCGGCGATCGCCGATTCGTTGCAGAAAGTCGCGAAGGAGGCCCGCCTGCAGTCCTACGAGGTGCCACGCGACTTCATCATCGAGACCACGCCGTTCAGCCTGGAGAACGGTCTGCTCACCGGCATCCGCAAGCTGGCGTGGCCGAAGCTCAAGGCGCACTACGGCGAGCAGCTCGAACAGCTCTACGCCGACTTGGCCGCAGGCCAGGCCAACGAGCTGAGTGAACTGCGCCGCAGCGGCGCCGATGCACCTGTGCTGGCGACGGTGATCCGGGCCGCGGCGGCCCTGCTCGGAGCGGCCACCACCGAGCTGACACCCGATGCCCACTTCACCGACTTGGGTGGAGACTCGTTGTCGGCGTTGACATTCGGCAATCTGCTGCGCGAGATCTTCGACATCGACGTGCAGGTGGGAGTCATCGTCAGCCCGGCCAACGACCTGGCCGCCATCGCCACCTACATCGAGGGTGAGCGCCAGGGCACCAAGCGGCCCACCTTCGCCGCCGTGCACGGTCGTGACGCCGTGGAGGTGCACGCCAGTGACCTGACGCTGGACAAGTTCCTCGACGCCGAAACGTTGGCTGCCGCACCGAACCTGCCGGCGGCCGGCACCGAGGTGCGCACCGTCCTGCTGACCGGTGCGACCGGCTTCCTGGGTCGCTACCTGGCCCTGGAGTGGCTGCAGCGCATGGACCTGGTCGATGGCAAGGTGATCGCCCTGGTTCGCGCCAAGGACGACGCCACCGCGCGGGCCCGCCTGGACAAGACCTTCGACCCCCCCGGTTTTGAAGGCGACCCCAAGCTGTTGGCGCACTACCAGCAGTTGGCCGCCGATCACCTCGAGGTCATCGCGGGCGACAA
>NZ_JAVROT010000222.1:0-2992 GCF_032162605.1 Mycobacterium sp.
ACGGTGCTCGCCAATTGCGGCTCCCATCCGTCGCAGCTGTGGTTGGTCCCCGTCGACGGCACGGCCCCCACGGCGCTGACCGCACCGAACGACGGACAGACCGGTGCGGACCTCGGCGACGTCGACGTCTGGCAGCTGCCCGTGGGCACCTTCGTGCAGGACATCGGCGCTTGCGGCGTCGTCTACCTAGCGAAGCTCAACGCAGACGGCACCACCACCGAGGTCGAAGTCCCCGACGTACGGGGCGGCAGCAGCAACGTCATCGGCGTCAATGGCGACTCGCTGTGCCTGCAGGCCAAGGCGGCGTGCGGTGGCGGCCGCTCACTGGTCGACTACAACCCGTCGACCGTCCTGCTCGGGCCCCCGGTCAACGGCGGCGGCGTCATCAGCGCGACGGCGTTCAAGGGTCAGCGATGACCACACCATGTGTAGACGTGGGACTTTGGATACTCGTGGCGACGGCGCTCGGACTCGTCGCGGCCCCGCACGCCTCGGCCGACGCCAACTGCGCGCCCGGCGGCCCACCGCCCGGCGCGGCGACCAGGGACGTCAGCGCCCTGTACGGGCAGCCCGCAATGCTGTGGATCACCGATGCCTTCTCGACCGGCATCACCACCGCCGCAGGGACCGGTTCGACGACGGTGCACACCCCCAGCCCGATGGTGCAACGGGCGCTTCTGATCGACGCTCAGCAAGACGGAAACCACCAGCTCATCGTCGACACCGGTCGCGAGTCCAACCTGTATGCGGCCTCCGGCTGCAGCGTCTCGACCGTGGTCGACCAGCAGGGCGAACCGTTCGTCTTCGACGAAGGCCACCGGCGCGGCAACGGCGACGGCGTCGGGTGCGGCGACCTCGGCCACGGCCCGCACCTGGTCGGGTACCTGAACCTCGAGGATCAGCCAGGAATGATGCGGCGCACCGAGCTCGACCTCGACGGCACGACGGCGTCGATCGGGCCGTCCGACGTCGTCCCCACCACCACGGACCTCAGCTGCGGAGGCCTGACCATGCGGAACGACGGGCTGGAGGCTCCGTACGGACATTGATGCAAATGCGAAACTTGGTATCACCGGCGAGACCAAGTCCGGAAGCAGACTCATGCCTCCTGGGGCTCGGTGCGCGCGTCAGTCCTGCCGGAGCGCATGCACGCCGCTGAGCGAGCCACCGAGTTGCAGCAATCGCCCGCCGTCGCGCAACCCGCCCACCGATACCGGCGCGAACCCAAGCCGCTCGACGAACGTCGCGAACTGCGCGCCCACCGCCTCGTCATCGCCGGCGTAGAACACGATCTGCCTGCCCTCGGCATGCTTCGGTTCGGGCGCAAGGTAACTCGCGAACATCGCATTGAACGCCTTGAGCACCGCCGCGCCGGGCAGGCGGCGGGCCACCCACTCGCTTCCGGTCTCGTCGCCCAGGTCGACGAAGCCGGCGTACGTCGGTCGGTACTGCGCGAACTGGTTGGTCGCGTCGACGACGACCGTGCCCGACCAGTCCGCAGCGTCCGTCAGTTCCGGCACCTTCACGAACGGGATGGCGACGACGACGAGGTCGGCCCGCGCGGCTTCGCGCACCGTGACGGCCTGCGCGCCGCCGCCGATCTGGTCGACGACGCCGGCCAGACTTTCCGGTCCGCGGCTGTTGCTGATGAGCACTTGGTAGCCCGCGCCGACCGCATGCTTGGCGAGCGCACGGGCGACCTCGCCTGAACCGATGATGCCGATACTCTCGATGGTCATGATCCGTCCACGGTAACCGGGATCGAGTACGGCCCGTCGTGGCTGAGCGCCTGCCATCCCCCATCGGCAGCCTGATGGCGCCGCTGGTTCCGTCGGTGGCCCGGTACCAGTCGAGCCATTCGGCGAAAAACGTCGGTCGAACGTGGGCGGTCAGCATCGGAGTCCGGTCCAGCAGTCGTTCGGCGATCCAGTGATTTTGCGCGGCATGGCTCTTCGCTTCCCGGCGCGCGCATCGCCGCACTCACCGAGACGACGGGCTGACGTACTCTGATCATGATTCCGATGTGATCGCGGTAGGCCGGGGGGCGCCAAATGCTGGAAGTCATCGACAAGGGTCATGTCACGAAGGCACATCCGTCGCCGTTGCTGTTCGTCCATGGCGGTTGTCACGCCGCGTGGTGCTGGGACGAACACTTCCTCGACTACTTCGCGAGTCACGGCTTCCGCGCCGCTGCGGTGAGTTTCCGTGCCCACGGCGGCAGTGACTCCGACAAGCCACTCAACAGACTTTCGGTGGCCGACTACGTCGACGACGTGCGCACCGCTGCCGAAGGACTCGACGGTGACCCGATAGTGGTCGGCCACTCGCTGGGCGGCTTCACCGTGCAGCACTACCTGCAGCGTTATGACGCACCCGCGGGCGTGCTCCTGGCCTCGCTGCCACCGCAGGGCGTGCTGCGGTGCGCCCTCCGGCTCTGGCGCAAGCATCCATTGATCACGATGCGCGCCAACACCTTCGGCGAAAACAAGGAAGTCTTCACGCGACGTCCGCGCGAGGTGTTGTTTTGCGACTACACGCCGCAAGCCATCGTTGACGCAGGCGCGGCCCGCTGCGAGAACGAGAGCCTGCGCGCCGCTTTGGTCGACGCGGGCTTCCGGTTGCCCAAAGCCACTCGAGTGTCCGCGCCGATGCTGGTGCTCGGCGGTGAGGACGACGGAAGCATCACCAACGCCGAAGTAAGGGCCACGGCACGCGCCTACGAGACGACGGCCGAACTCTTTCCCCGGATGGGCCACAACATGATGGTCGAACCGGGCTGGCGGGACGTCGCCGAGCGCATCTGCGGATGGCTGGCGGACAGAGGCCTCTGAGTCAGCTGCCAGGACGTGTTCGTCACCGCTGCAACCAAACTCGGACAACTGCGCTAGGCGGCGCGGTGGTGCTGGCGCCCTCACCGCGAGCGTGCGTGTTCGTACAAGACACGCCGGATAATTGCGGCTCGTTGCGCACGCTCGCAAATCAATCAAAACCC
>NZ_JAVROT010000223.1:0-15043 GCF_032162605.1 Mycobacterium sp.
GAACGGGTGCTGGCCCATGAGGGCGTGATGCAGAGGGACGAACCCATCGCCCAGGCCCATCTCGGCGAGGCGCGGGTGCGGCTGCGGGCATTGCGCGGACTGCTGGCAGACACCGTCCGCACCATCGGCACTATCGGCACCATCGGCACCATCGTCAAACTCGGGCGATTCAGTGCCCCGGCCGGTTCGCGGTGACGCGAGAATGGCCGCAGCGCACATCGTGCACGAGTCCCGCGCCGTGATCGCCGCGCTGACGGAGGCCTCCGGGGCGAGCGCCCACTTCCTCGGCAGCCCGCTGCAACGCTTCAAGCGCGACGTCGACGTCATCTCTGGCCACATCTCTGGCCACGTCGTCTTCGGGTACGACACCAGCCGTGAACTCGCAGGTGCGCTGACACTGGGGAAGAAGATCCCGCGGACGGCGATGGTGTGAAAATGAGCGCTATGCCCAACGCCACGGTGATCAATTTCTTTCAGAAGCGGGTGGCCAACCCGTTGATGCGGCGGGTGCCGACGCAGACGCTGCTCGAGACCATCGGCCGCAAGTCCGGTGAGCCCCGTCGCACCCCGCTCGGCGGCAAGCGCGTCGGCGACCAGTTCTGGTTCGTCTCGGAGTTCGGCGAGCAGTCCCAGTACGTGCGCAACATCCAGGCCGACCCGCACGTACGCGTACGTCTGCGTGGGAAGTGGCACAGCGGCACCGCGCATCTCGTGCCCGGCGACGACCCGCAGGCCCGACTTCGGGAGCTCCCGCAGCTCAACAGCTTCGGCGTGCGCACGTTCGGCACCAACCTGTTGACCATTCGCATCGACCTCGATCGGTAGACGCGGCGAAAGCAGATGATGCCCCCCGATTGAGTCTTGCACCTCGGCAAAGATAAAAGTAACGTCAGTTTCATTTTTGAACGTCCACCCCTGCCGCGACGTCATTGGAGACAGCAATGGAATCGTTCATCCACCTCCGCAAGGGCAAGACGCCGCGGCGCCTGCACGCCGACCTCGACGGCCTCAAGGACGACGAACTGGGTCGCGGCGGCTTCACCGGACGGACCGCCAACATCTACCGGCGCAACGACCCAACGGCGTATCGGTCGGTCGGTCCATTGCGACCCGTCGACGTGCTGTCCAGCGAGCTGAAGCCCACCGACGCGACCGACGCCAACGGCGGTCCGCTGCTGATGTTCTTTAATGCCGACTGCCTGGTGCTGCTGTCCCGGCGCTCGGAGCCCATGCCGTACTTCGTGCGATACGTCGACGGTGATCTTCTCTTCTTCGTGCACGACGGTTCCGGCCTGCTGGAGACGGAGTTCGGTCCGCTGCACTACCGCGTGGGCGACTGGGTCTACATCCCGAGCGGTCGTACTCGTCGAACTTGCGGCGGGCGCGTTCGCGTGCCTCCTCCGGTGCGTGGACTGGTCGGTGATCGCCGTCGACACCCGTCGTCGACTGGTCCCGTCCGCCGAGGTCCTCGCCAACGATCTGGGGCAGTATTGATGAGCGCTTGCGCGAAGAAGCGAGAGTACTGAAATGAGCGCTTGCGCGAAGAAACGAGAGTACTGATGACGACGACCGAGAAGGCTCCCGTCAAGCACGACTACGAGCGCATCCCGTATCTCGTTGCCTACCAGGACACCTCGAGCGTGCGCGACGTGTACGGCGGGGTCGCCGAGCTCGTCGTCCTGGAGAGCTATCTGCTCAAGCCGAGTGCCGCCGGAGACGCCCCAGCGGCGACATCAGATTCCGTGCTGGTGTTCATGCACCCCATCGGTGGCGGTGCCTACCTCCCGATGATCAACGCCCTGGCCCGTGCGGGCAACCACGTCATCTACTGCAA
Source organism: Mycobacterium sp. (assembly GCF_032162605.1). Lineage (GTDB taxonomy): Bacteria > Actinomycetota > Actinomycetes > Mycobacteriales > Mycobacteriaceae > Mycobacterium. The sequence goes on from NZ_JAVROT010000223.1 coordinate 1,835, forward strand.
CAGCCGCTTCCGCGGCACTGACTCGGCGTTGTTGATGGAGAAGGTCGTCGAGGATCTCGGCGAATGCATCAAGGACGCCAAGAATCGTCTCGGCTACTCCAAGGTGGTGCTGGCCGGCTGGAGCGGCGGCGGCTCGCTGTCGGTGTTCTACCAACAACAGGCACAGCACCCCACGATCACGGCCAGCCCTTCGGGCGACGGGCCCGACCTGACCAAGCTCGGGTTGATCCCCGCCGACGCCATCATGCTGCTGGCCGCACACATCAGCCGCCACGGCACCATGACCGAGTGGCTGGACGCATCCATTCTCGACGAGTCCGACCCGTCCACGCGCGACCCCGAACTCGACCTCTACAACCCGGACAACCCCAACCAGCCGCCGTACGGCCGGGAGTTCCTCGAGCGTTACCGGCAGGCCCAGATCGACCTCAACCGGCGGATTACGGCGTGGGTCAAGGACAAGTTGGCGGAGCTGTCCGCCCAAGGTAGGCCCGACGACGAGTTCGGTTTCGTGGTGCACGGCACGATGGCCGATCCGCGCTGGCTGGATCCGGCCGTCGATCCGAACGACCGCGTCCCTGGCACGTGCTACCTGGGTGATCCTCAGGTGGTGAACAACTCGCCCGTCGGTCTGGCCCGGTTCTGCACTCTGCGCAGCTGGCTCTCACAGTGGAGTTACGACGACGCCAACGGTGACGCCGTGGCTTGCGGACCCGACATCGCCGTGCCCGCGCTGGTCATCGGCAACCTCGCCGATGATGCCTGCACACCGAGCCACACCCGCAGGCTGTTCGAGGCGATCGGGCATGCCGACAAGGAGATCCGCGAGATCGCGGGCGCCAATCACTACTACTCGGGACCCGACCAGCGCGGCACGTTGCGTGAAGCGGTCGGGATCTGCACGGATTGGCTGCACCGGCATGGATTTTCGCTGTGACTGTCACCGGCGGGTCGGAGCGCAGCGACTCGGGGAATTGCACCGGACCGCTCGACGGCATCCGCGTCATCGAGGTCGGCACCCTGATCTCCGGACCGTTCGCTGGACGCCTGCTCGGCGACATGGGCGCCGAGGTCATCAAGATCGAGCCACCCGGCTCCCCCGACCCGCTGCGCACCTGGGGCCAGGCCGAACTCGACGGACACCACTTCTTCTGGACGGTGCACGCCCGCAACAAGAAGGCTGCCACCCTGAACCTGCGTGAGGCGAAGGGTCGCGACCTGTTCCTAGATCTGGTCGAGCATTCCGACGTCATCGTGGAGAACTTCCGGCCCGGCACGCTGGAGAAGTGGAACCTGGGATACGACGTTCTGCGCGAGCGCAATCGGGGCATCATCCTGGTGCGGGTGTCCGGCTATGGGCAGACGGGGCCGGAGGCGCAGAAGGCCGGATACGCTTCGGTCGCCGAGGCCGCCAGCGGGCTGCGGCACATGAACGGCTTCCCCGGCGGTCCTCCCCCGCGGCTGGCGCTCTCGCTGGGCGACAGCCTGGCGGGCATGTTCGCCGTGCAGGGCGCGCTGGCGGCGCTCTACCGGCGCACGGTGACTGGTGAGGGCCAGGTCGTCGACGCCGCACTGACCGAAGCGTGCCTGGCCATCCAGGAGTCGACGATCCCCGACTACGACGTCGGCGGTGTCGTCCGCGGGCCGTCCGGCACCAGGCTCGAGGGCATCGCGCCGTCGAACATCTATCCGACGGCCGACGGCAGCTGGGTGGTGATCGCGGCCAATCAAGACACCGTCTTCCGCCGGCTGTGTGGCGCCATGGGCCAGCCCGAGCTGGCGACCGACGACCGCTTCGTCAATCACGTTGCCCGGGGCCGCAATCAGGATGAGATCGACAAGATCATCGCCGCATGGGCGGCCGAGCGGCAACCCGCCGACATCATCGCCACCCTTGGCGCGGCCGGCGTGATCAGCGGACCCATCAACACCGTCGCCGAGGTGGTGACCGATCCGCAGCTGGTGGCCCGCGGCATGATCGCGGACCACTACGACGAACGCATCGGCCGCAATGTGAAGGGCCCGGGTGTGGTGCCCTTGTTGTCCGAGACGCCAGGGACCATCCGCTTCGCAGGCTCCGCCGAGCCCGGCCAGCACAACGGCGAGGTGTACGGCGGGCTGCTGGGCCGGTCCGCGGACGAGCTCGAGGCGCTGCGGACGGAGGGAGTGTTGTGAGCGACTCAGGACAGTTCGTCACGATTCGCGAGGTCTGTCTGCGCGACGGGCTGCAGATCGAGGACCCGATCCCGTTGTCCGCGAAGATCGAACTCCTCGAGGCTGTCGTCGCCACCGGCGTCCATGAGGTAGAGGCGACCGCGTTCGTGTCCCCGTCGAAGGTGCCCGCACTCGCCGACGCCGCTGCGCTGGCAGCCGAGTTGCCCCGCTTTCGCGAGTCCCACGGCGTCGAGTTCTCGGCACTGGTGGCGAGTCCAGGAGGCGCGGGCAGGGCCATCGCCGCGGGCATGGGGTCGATCGAGTACGTGGTATCGGCCTCCGACTCGCACAGCCACGCCAACGTCGGCCGATCCACCGCCGAGTCCACCGACCTGATCGCCGACATCGCCCGCATCGCACACGAGAACGGCGCAACGGTGGAGGTCATCATCGCGACCGCGTGGGACTGCCCATTCGACGGGCCGACCGAACCCAAGCGCGTGCTGGACATCGCCACCGCGGCCGTCGATATCGGTGCTGACAGAGTCGCCATCGCCGACACCATCGGCACGACGACGCCGCGACGCGTGACCGCCCTGATCGAGGTGCTTCGGCCGATCATCGGAGACCTGCCGCTAGGCGCCCACTTCCACAACACCCGCGGCGCTGGGCTGGCCAGTGCGTATGCTGCCGTCGCCGCGGGCGTCAGGCGGCTGGACTCGTCGGTCGGCGGCCTTGGCGGCTGCCCGTTCGCCCCTGGTGCCAGCGGCAACATCGCCACTGAGGACCTGGTTTACCTGTTGCGCGACAGCGGAATCGGCGTCGACGTCGACCTTCGGGCGGCGATCCACGCGGCCGCCGTCGCCCGCAAGGCCGTCGGTCACGACCTGCCGAGCGCACTGCTGCGCGCCGGCGATCGCATACTGGGCTGAGCCGGACCGTGCCTGCCCAGTCATTCACCGCCAAGGGTCGTCAGACCCGCGACGCCATCGAGCTCGCCGCTCGCAAGTTGTTCGCCGAGCGGGGTTTCCACGGCACGACACTGACCGAGATCACCTCGGCGGCCGGCAAGTCTCCTGCGGCGTTCTACCGGTACTACACCGACAAGGAAGACCTGCTGGCGGTGCTGGCCGAGTCCTTCCTGCGCGACGTGGTCGCACCACTGGGCCCGCAGATGCACCTGCCGGACTCGCCAGAGGACACCGAGTTCTTCGTCTCGGCCGTGACGGAGTACTGGAACATGTTCAAGCAGAACATCGGCATCATGGTCGCGGTCGACCAACTCGCGGCGGTCCAGCCACGGTTCGCAGCGCTGCAGAACGAGTTCCGCCGGTTCAGCATCGACATCGTGCGGTCCTCGGTACTGCGCGCGCAGGAGCAGGGTTACGGCGCCGATCTCGATCCCGAACACACCGCACTGGCCATCTCGCTGCTGTTCGAGCGGTTCACCACGGTCTACCTTCGCGAGGACACCAGCATGCTGGGGGTCGCGAGTACCGACGAGAACGCCGTGCGGACGCTGTCGACGATCTGGAAGAAGACGCTGTACGGCTTTTGAGAGTTTGCACCATCAGAAAGGAATCAGTGTGGATTTCGCCCTGCCCGAGCACCTTCCGGGCCTGCTAGCCGAGATGGACGCCTTCATCGAGGCGGAGATAGAGCCGCTGGAAGCCGAGCACATGCAGTATTTCGACCGCCGCCGCGAGTACGCGCGCACCGACTGGGAGAACGGCGGCATCCCGCAGCGGGCGTGGGAGGATCTGCTCGACGAGATGCGCCGCAGGGCTGATTCTGCGGGCTGGCTGCGCTACGGCCTGCCGTCGCGGTTCGGCGGACGTGACGGCACCAACCTCGACATGGCCGTCATCCGGGAACACCTGGCGCACAAGGGTCTCGGGCTACACAATGACCTGCAGGACGAGTCGTCGATCGTCGGCAACTTCCCCCAGGTCATCATGATGGACCGGTTCGGTACCGATCAGCAGAAACAGGAGTGGGGCGAGGCGCTGCTCACCGGTGAGCGCTCGATGGCGTTCGGCCTCTCCGAACCGGACCACGGTTCCGATGCCACGTGGCTGGAGACGACCGCCGTCGCCGACCGTGACGGCTGGGTGATCAACGGAACCAAGCGCTGGAACACCGGCGTGCATCGCGCGACCCACGACCTGGTCTTCGCCCGCACGTCCGGTGAGGCGGGCCAGGCCCGCGGGATCACGGCATTCCTGGTGCCCTGCGACTCCCCCGGTTTCACGGTGCCGTTCTACTGGTGGACGTTCAACATGCCCACCGACCATGCCGAGGTGGAGCTGAAGGACGTGCGCGTGCCCGCCGACGCGATCCTCGGCGAGGTGGACCGCGGACTGGAGGTCGGTCAGACCTTTCTGCACGAGAACAGAATTCGTCAGGCGGCCAGCAGCCTGGGCGCGGCGCAGTACTGCATCGACCGGGCCGCGGTGTACGCGAGCGAGCGCGTGGTGTTCGGCAAGCCGCTCTCGGTGAACCAGGCCGTGCAGTGGCCACTCGTCGAGTTGCAGACCGAGGCGCAGATGGTGCGGCTGCTCGTCTATTACGCCGCGTGGCACCTGGACCGCAACCACCACATGGAGGTGTCGGACAAGGTGTCGATGGCCAACTACCGCGCCAACCGACTCGTGTGCGAGGCGGCCGACCGGGCCATGCAAGTTCACGGTGGCCTCGGCTACAGCCGCCACGAGCCGTTCGAGCACATCTACCGTCACCACCGCAGGTATCGAATCACCGAGGGGGCCGAGGAGATTCAGATCCGACGGGTGGCGCAGCGAATGTTCAAGTTCGGCTCGTCGCGCCGCCGCGATGAGCGCTCGCGCGAAGAGCCAAGAGCAGATGAGCGCTCGCGCGAAGAGCCGAGAGCGTGAGCATCGATGGAGCCGCGCTCGCGCACGTGCTGGCGCCCTCGCTCGGCGACGTCCGGGTGGACGACCTGCGGGTACTGACGGGCGGTGCGAGCCGGGCGACATGGGCATTCGAAGCGGTCACCGATGGCGGCTCGCGGGAGCTCATCCTGCGCATCGGGCCTCCCGACGAGATTCATGCGGGCATGGAACTCGAGGCGGCGGCGCTCGGCCGGGCGGCTGCCACGGGGGCGCCGGTACCATCAGTCCTGGTTGCCGACGATTCCTCTGGCCCACTGGGCAATCCGTTCCTCGTCTGCGACTTCATCGGCGGCGAGACCATCGTGCGCAGGATCCAGCGTGGGATCGACGACGACTCCCGTGCCGACCTCGTCCGACAGTGCGCGAGGGCGCTCACGGCCATCCACCGTGCCGACCCGACCGGCATCGGACTGAAGGCCTCCGACCAGCTGGACGAATGGCACTCCCAGCTCGACGAGATGGGCGACACAACGGCCACGTTCGAATGGGCGTTCCGGTGGCTGGCGGCCCACCGGCCGCCCACGTCACGGAACGTGCTCGTGCACGGCGACTTCCGGATGGGCAACCTCATCATCGAGACCAGTGAGCAACCTGCCCGGCTGGCGGCGGTGCTGGACTGGGAGCTCACCCACAGCGGCGAGGTGTACGAGGACCTGGCGTGGTTCTGCATCAGGGCGTGGCGCTTCGGTGCGCCAGAGTCGCTCGGGGCCGGGGGGCTCGGCAGCATCGAGGACTTCCTGAATGCCTACGAGGACGCCTCGGGCACGACGCTCGATCGCGAGACGATGCGATGGTGGCTGGTGCTGTCCACGCTGCGCTGGGGTGTCATCTGCCGTTACCAGGCGGAGCGCCACCTGTCGGGGCAGACGCGGTCCGTCGAGCTCGCCGCCATCGGCCGTCGCGTATGCGAGACCGAGTTCGACCTGCTTCGGTTGTTGGAGGCATCGTGACCGACCTGCACGGCAGACCCACCGCGGCTGAGCTCGTCGCGGCAGTCGCAGAGTTCCTGGAGTCCGACGTCAAGGATTCCAGCACGGGCTCCGTCAACTTCCACGCCCGCGTCGCCGCCAACGTGCTGCGTACCGTCGAGCGAGAGTTGCTCGACACGACGGGCGCGCCGGACCTGCTCGGCTTCGACGATGAACAGGCGCTGGCCGCGGCAATTCGCGCAGGCGACCTCGACGACCGCGGACCGGAGGTGTTGGGGTGTCTACGGGCACTCGTCAGTCACCGCCTCGCAGTAGCCCACCCCGGCTATGACAACCCGTAGCGCTCAGAGACGTCGGGCCCGCACCCGCCAGGCCGGCTCGTCGACCTTGGTCCCCACCGCGAGGCCGATGGCGTCGACGTGCGCGTCGGTGACCACTCCCCTGTACGTGGCGGCTTCCAGCGCTTCCAGCTCCCAGCCGGTGCCGAATGCCGTTCGGATGTCGGACTCGCTCACCTGCGGTCCGAATCCGCGGCCTGCATCGGACAGGGCCAGGACGTGAACCAGGGCACCCGACTCGGTGGCACCGAGCAGATTCGCCACGTACCGCGTCCGATCGGCCTCGTCGAAGACGTGGAACAGGGCGCTGTCGAGCACGGTGTCGTATTTCGGTGCGGTATTGAGGTTCATCGCGTCGGCGACCTCGAAGCGCGCGTCGACGCCCTTGGCCGCCGCGTTCTCCCTGGCGCGCTCGACGGCATTCGGCGCGAAGTCGACGCCGACCACGTCATATCCGAGCTGGGTCAGCAGGATCGTGTGTTCACCGGCGCCGCAGCCGGCGTCGAGCACCTTGCCGCGGATCAAGCCGTTGGCTTCGAGCTCGACGATCGCCGGCTGCGGCTCGCCGATGACCCATGGCGGGGTGCCGGACCGATAGGCGTCGTCAAAACGGTCCATGGTCGGTGTCGAGGAAGTCATGGAGCCAGTCTTCTACCTCAACCGTCATTGAGGTCAACGAGATGAGGAGACGACGATGACCGAGGACGTGGCAGACCGATTGTTCGGCGCAATCGAAAGCGGGGACTACGAAGCCGTCGAGAGGCTGTGGGCCGACGACGTCGCGGTGTGGCACAGCGGTGATGCCCAGGACAACGACCGCGTACGGTCGCTGAAGGTGATCAGCTGGTTCATCGGGACCACGACGCAGAGGAGTTACGAGACTCTCGACCGTCAGTTCTTCTACGGTGGATTCGTCCAACAGCACATTCTGCGGGCCGACGGGACGAATGGTTCGTCGATCGCCCTGCGGGTATGCATCGTGATCAAGGTCAACGACGGCCTGATCACGCGGATAGACGAGTACTTCGATCCGGCCGAAATGGCCCCACTACTCAAGAGGACGACATGACGACTCCATCGAATTTGATCGCCGACGCCAACCCGGGAACCGCATGGGTCCTCGATCCCGACCGGTCGACGCTCGTGTTCCGGAACAAGACGTTCTGGGGCGCGCTCACCGTGAAGGGCACGTTCAGCGATGTGAATGGCGAAGGCGAGGTCACCTCGGCGCACACCATCGCCGGACTGCTGCACATCGGCGCGGCGTCGCTGTCGACCGGCATCGGCAAGCGCGACGAGCACCTGCGATCGGCCGACTTCCTCGACGTCGCAAACCACCCCGAGATCACGGTCGAGGTGCACGGTGCGAAGGTCACCGGCGCGGACCAGCTCGACCTCGACGCCACCCTCACCATCAAGAAGAGCGCACACCGGCTCGTCCTGCCCGCCACTGCGAAGTTGCTCGATGACGGCGCGGTCCGGATCACCAGCCATACCAAGATCAACCGCGAGGAACTCGGCGTCGTCGGCAACATGCTTGGCATGATCCCGCCAATCACGCTCATCGAAGGCGTGGCCGTATTCACACCGCGGGCCGGGGCAGCGTCGTAGCATCGCCCATGTGCCCGAGTCGCCCCTGAAGATCCTCGTATACAGCGACAATGCCGTCACCCGAGATCAGGTGCGGTCTGCGCTGGGCAAGCGGGTTCACCCCGACCTTCCGGAGTTGGAGTACCTCGACGTGGCCACGGCACCGGTCGTCGTCGCGAACCTGGACCGCGGTGGCATCGATCTCGCGATCCTGGACGGCGAAGCCACGCCGACGGGCGGCATGGGGCTGGCCAAGCAGCTCAAGGACGAGGTCGCGCACTGCCCGCCGATCCTGGTGCTGACGGGCCGCCCGGACGACGCCTGGCTGGCATCGTGGTCACGGGCGGAGGCGGCCGTTTCGCATCCGATCGACCCGATCCGACTCGGTGAGGCCGTCGCATCGCTGCTGCGCTCGATCGCACAGTAACCAGCACGAAATAGCCTGGCGCCATTCACTTCTCGCGATAACCATCTCGCGGACCATCGGCGCGCAGTTGCTTCTTCTGATCCTATCCAAAAAGCGCCGAGCCGACCGTTAACGAGACTAAGCTGTGCCATAGCTCACATCGACAGCCCAACGAGGGAGCGACACAGCGGTATGAACGCTTACATACCCATCCTGGTCCTAGGCGCGATCGCGGCAGCGTTCGCCATCGGCTCGGTGGTCATCGCCACCGTGATCGGCCCGCGGCGCTACAACCGGGCCAAACTCGAGGCCTACGAGTGCGGCATCGAACCGGTCGCACCGGGATCCCCCGGCGACCTGCAGACCGGCCAGCGGTTTCCGGTGAAGTACTACCTCGTGGCGATGTTGTTCATCGTCTTCGACATCGAGATCGTCTTCCTCTACCCGTGGGCCGTCGCATTCGACTCGCTCGGCTTGTTCGCCGTCGTCGAGATGCTGCTGTTCATGCTCACGGTCTTCGTCGCCTACGCATACGTGTGGCGGCGCGGCGGACTGAACTGGGATTGAGCTGACTCATGGGACTCGAAGAACAACTTCCCGGCGGCATTCTGCTGTCGACGTTGGAGAAGGTCGCCGGCTACGTGCGCAAGGGTTCGCTCTGGCCCGCGACGTTCGGCCTGGCGTGCTGCGCCATCGAGATGATGGCCACGGCCGGTCCGAGATTCGACATCGCGCGTTTCGGCATGGAACGGTTCTCCGCCACACCGCGGCAGGCCGACCTGATGATCGTGGCTGGCCGCGTCAGCCAGAAGATGGCACCGGTGCTGCGTCAGGTGTACGACCAGATGGCGGAGCCGAAATGGGTTCTCGCCATGGGGGTGTGCGCGTCGTCCGGCGGAATGTTCAACAACTACGCGATCGTCCAGGGCGTCGACCACGTGGTGCCGGTCGACATCTACCTGCCGGGCTGCCCGCCCCGGCCCGAGATGCTCCTCAACGCAATCCTGATGCTGCACGACAAGATCCAGGAGATGCCGTTGGGCGTCAACCGCGCCGAGGCGATCGCGGCGGCAGAGGAGGCAGCACTCGCCTCCCGGCCGACCATCGAGCTCAAGGGACTGTTGCGCTCGTGACGGGCACCAACGGCAACGGTAATGGCGCTGGTAATGGCGCTCCTCCAGACGAACCCGAGATCATCCGCGTCCGGCGGGGCATGTTCGGCGTCACGGGCAGCGGCGACACTTCGGGTTACGGCAGGCTGGTGCGCGACGTCGCACTGCCAGGCGGCTCGCCACGGCCCTACGGCGGGTACTTCGACGAGGTCGTCGATGCGCTGGCCAACGCACTCGGCGACGACGTCTACTCCGCCGCTGTCGAACGCATAGTGGTGTTCCGCAACGAACTCACCCTCGAGGTACGTCGCGAGCAGCTGGTGGCCGTCGCTCAGACGTTGCGCGACGACGCCACCCTGCGATTCGAGCTGTGCCTTGGCGTCTCCGGTGTGCACTATCCCGACGACACCGACCGCGAACTGCACGCCGTCTACCCACTGATGTCCATCACCCACAACCGCAGGATTCGCATCGAGGTAGCCGTACCCGATGCGGATCCGCATGTGCCGTCGTTGTTCTCGGTGTACCCGACCACCGACTGGCACGAACGCGAGACGTACGACTTCTTCGGCATCGTCTTCGACGGACACCCGTCGCTCACCCGCATCGAGATGCCCGACGACTGGGTGGGACATCCGCAACGCAAGGACTACCCGTTGGGCGGCATCCCCGTGGAGTACCACGGCGCCAAGATACAACCGCCCGACCAGCGGAGGTCCTACAACTGATGACGATCCCCAACAACCCGCCCGAGGCCCGAGAAACGATCGTAACGGTGGGCGGTGAAGACTGGCACGAGGTCGTCGCGGCCGCACGCGAAAAGGCGGTCGCAGGCGAGCGCATCGTCGTCAACATGGGTCCGCAACACCCGTCGACACACGGCGTCCTCCGGCTGATCCTGGAGATCGATGGTGAGACGATCACCGAGATCCGGTGCGGAATCGGCTACCTGCACACCGGGATCGAGAAGAATCTCGAGTTCCGCAACTGGACGCAGGGCGTCACGTTCGTGACCCGGATGGACTACCTGTCCCCCTTCTTCAACGAGACGGCGTACTGCCTGGGCGTCGAGAAACTGCTGGACGTCACCGACGACATCCCCGAACGCGCCAGCGTGATCAGGGTGATGCTGATGGAGCTGAACCGCATCTCCAGCCATCTGGTGGCACTGGCCACCGGCGGCATGGAACTCGGTTCGATGTCCGCGATGTTCTTCGGATTCCGCGAACGCGAACTGGTGCTGTCGGTCTTCGAGACCATCACGGGTCTGCGGATGAACCACGCGTACATCCGGCCCGGCGGGCTGGCCACGGACCTGCCCGAGGAGGCCGTGCCCCAACTCAGGGAACTGCTCCAACTCCTGCCGAAGCGGTTGCGGGACATGGAGAACCTACTCAACGAGAACTACATCTGGAAGGCCCGCACCCAGGGCATCGGCTACCTCGACCTGACCGGATGCATGGCGCTCGGCATCACCGGACCATGTCTACGGTCCACCGGCCTGCCGCACGACCTGCGCCGCGCGCAGCCGTACTGCGGTTACGAGAACTACGAGTTCGACATCATCACCACCGACGAGTGCGATGCCTACGGCCGGTACATGATCCGCGTCCGCGAGATGCGTGAATCCCTCAAGATCGTCGAGCAGTGTCTGGATAACCTCAAGCCAGGCCCGGTGATGATCACGGACAAGAAGTTGGCCTGGCCCGCCGACCTCAAGTTGGGGCCCGACGGCCTCGGGAACTCCCCCGAGTACATCGCCAAGATCATGGGCGGCTCGATGGAGGCGCTCATCCACCACTTCAAGTTGGTCACCGAGGGCATCCGCGTGCCCGCCGGTCAGGTGTACGTCGCCGTCGAGTCACCGCGGGGCGAACTCGGCGTGCACATGGTGTCCGACGGCGGAACCCGGCCCTATCGCGTGCACTACCGCGACCCGTCGTTCACCAACCTGCAAGCGGTGGCGGCGATGTGTGAAGGAGGCATGGTCGCCGACGCGATCGCGGCGGTCGCCTCGATCGATCCGGTTATGGGAGGCGTTGACAGGTGACAGTCGTAGAGCTGCGGCTCGGGCCGCGACCCGACGAACCGGGACCACCGATCTCGCAAGGACCTCAGTCGTATTCGGCTGAGGTGACGCAGCGGCTCGCCGGCGACGCGGCGCAGATCATCGCCCGTTATCCGGAGGCGCGGTCAGCGCTGCTCCCCATGCTTCACCTTGTCCAGTCCGAGGATGGCTACCTCACACCCGCGGGAATCGCCTTCTGCGCAGGGCAATTGCAGCTGAGCCCCGCCGAGGTGACCGCGGTCGCGACGTTCTACTCGATGTACCGGCGCACGCCAACGGGCGAGTACCTGGTCGGCGTGTGCACCAACACGCTGTGCGCGGTGATGGGCGGGGACGCCATCCTCGACGTCCTCGAGCAGCATCTCGACGTGCACGCCGGGCAGACCACCGGTGACGGCAAGGTCACCCTGGAGCACATCGAGTGCAACGCCGCATGCGACTACGCGCCGGTGATCATGGTCAACTGGGAGTTCTTCGACAACCAGACACCGTCGTCGGCAAGGGATCTGGTGGACGACCTACGCACGGGGCAGACCGTCACGCCAAGCCGCGGCGCTCCCCCGTGCACGTTCCGCGACACCGCGCGGATCCTCGCCGGCTTCGCCGACCAGCGGCCGGGCGCCAACGACGGCCCCACCGCGGGCGACGCCACGCTGGCAGGGCTGCGGGTGGCGCAAGAGCGGGGCATGTCTGCACCCGCGGTGGCGGAATCCGGTTCCACCGCCAAGGGGCCCGACGACGAGCGGATCACGCAGGACACCGCGCGCGACGAGCCGGCACCCGGCCCCTCTGCCGACGTGCCGCCGAAGAACGGGGCGCAGTCATGACACTGACACCCGTGTTGAGCAGCTACTGGGACGAGCCGTCGTCCTGGACCATGGCGGCCTACCAACGCCACGACGGCTACCGCGCCCTGCGCAAGGCCCTCGCGATGGAACCCGACGCCGTGATCGGCCTGGTCAAGGACTCCGGACTGCGCGGCCGAGGCGGTGCAGGCTTCCCGACGGGTCAGAAGTGGTCGTTCATCCCCCAGGAGCGGAGCCCGCGGAGCGACCAGACGACCCAGGGGGCCGACGGCGCGGGCGCCAAACCGCACTATCTGGTGATCAACGCCGATGAGTCCGAACCGGGCACCTGCAAGGACATTCCGCTCATGATGGCCACCCCGCACGTGCTGGTCGAGGGCGCGATCATCGCGGCGTACGCCATCCGCGCCCGGCATGCATTCATCTACGTGCGCGGCGAGGTGGTGCCGGTGCTGCGCCGAGTGCAGGCCGCCGTCGCCGAGGCGTACGCGGCCGGGTACCTCGGCACCGACGTCCTCGGCTCGGGCTTCGACCTCGACCTCGTCGTGCATGCGGGGGCAGGGGCCTACATCTGCGGAGAGGAGACAGCGCTGCTTGACTCGCTCGAGGGAAGACGGGGCCAGCCGCGGTTGCGTCCGCCGTTCCCCGCCGTCGCGGGCCTATACGCGTGCCCCACGGTCGTGAACAACGTCGAGTCCATCGCCAGCGTGCCCGCCGTTCTGCGCGGCGGCGTCGACTGGTTCAAGTCGATGGGATCGGAGAAGTCGCCCGGCTTCACGCTGTATTCGCTGTCGGGCCACGTCACCAATCCCGGTCAGTACGAGGCTCCGCTGGGCATCACGCTGCGCGAGCTGCTCGAGTGCGCAGGCGGCGTGCGAGCGGGCCACGAACTGA
>NZ_JAVROT010000224.1:0-5715 GCF_032162605.1 Mycobacterium sp.
GGTACCGCCACGGTGCAGCCGATGGTTTCAACGTGATGCCCGACGTGTTGCCCTCGGGGTTCGATGACTTCGCTGATCACCTCGTACCGGTGCTGCAACGGCGCGGACTCTTCCGCACCGAATATGAGTCCGCCACGCTGCGTGGCCATCTGGGCATCGGGCTGCCGCAAGCACCGCGCCGTCTGGATGAAGTGAGCATATGAGCGTCTTCGTCGAGTTGACCGTGGGTGCGTCCGCCGGTCAGGTATCTCTGGCACAGGCCGACGCGATCGCCGCTGTAGCTCAGGGCGTCGGCGCCACCGGGATTCGGTTGATGGACAACGGCTCTGACGGCCCTACGATCGACCCGTCGATCGTGGGTGCGTATCTCGCCGGCCGCCACAGCGGTCTGGCCTACGTCATCGACACTCCAACCACCCGCCACGCCCCCTACAATCTGGGCCGCCGAGTACTGTCCTTCGACCGGGCCGCCGAGGGCCGCGTGGGTGTGGTGCTGCGCACCGGGGACGGCGACGAGGTCAGCGACGCCGTGCAGCCCGATGGCGGGGCCGATGATCCGGCGCAACGATGGGCCGAGTACGCCGCCGTCCTCACCGGACTATGGGAGTCCTTCCCGCGCAACGCGTTACTGGGTGATCAGGCTTCCGCGCTGGTGGTCGACGAGGAACTGATCCGTCCGGTCCACTTCGAGGGCCGGTTCTATCGCGCGCGGGGATCCCTGGATGGGCCGGCGTCGGTGCAGGGACGTCCGGTCCTGCTCGCCGCCGATCCAGCGGAACTGGGATGGGCACGGATCGCCAAGGCTGCCGATGCCGTGATCGTCGACCCGGCCGACGCCGTCGGTGCAGCGGATGCGCTCTCGGGCGAACTGGTCGCTGCCGGTCGTCGTCGAGAAGACGTTGCGGTGCTGCTGCGGGTGTTCGACGATCTATCCGGCGTGCCGGCGTGGACGGCAGTCGACGGGATCAACGGCTTCGTACTGGCACCTCGTGGTTCGGCGTCGGAGATCGAGGCGGCGGTTCGCGACGTGGTGCCGCGGCTGCGCAAACCAGGGGGTTCGACTCTGCGATCCAGTTTGGGATTGCCGGATCTGCTGCAGGTCAACGCATGACAGCCGCCAGGGTGACGTCGGAGCAACAGGAAGCGCTGACCGTAGCCGGGATCCGGGCCGCGATTACGCCGGTCCTGACCCGTCTCGCCGACAGCGCTCGAGAGCGCGAAGGCACCCGCGAGTATTCCTACGACGAGGTGCGTGAGCTCCGCGAGCACCGGATCACGCTCACCGGAATCCCGGCGCGAGACGGCGGCGCCGGCGGCACGATTCGCGACGTGGCGGATCTGGTCATCGCCATCGCCCGAGCGGACTCGAACGTGGCACAGGCACTGCGCCCAAGCTTCCTGGCCGCTCACGCCATCGTCGGGCCCAACGACGTCCCCAACCGCGAACACATCCTGGAGCGGCTGCGCGCAGGGGACCTGTTCACCGGTACCAGCAATGAGCGAGGCGGAGCGGCAGGCGGGGTGGCGACCCGACTGTACGAGAAGGACAACGAGTTTCGCATCGCGGGGGAGAAGTACTACTCCACCGGCGGGCTCTACGCCCAGTGGTTTGGCGGCAGCGCGGTCGACGACGACGGCAGAGTCGTTCGATTCACCGTGCCCGCCGACCGCGAGGGCGTCGAACGCCTCGATGACTTCGATGCCATCGGCCAACGTCTGACCGCCTCGGGCACCACACGGCTACACGACGTCAGGGTCGAGGTCGACGAGATCCAGCGGATCGGCGACACGCCGCCGCCCAACCCGTGGCAGGGCACGTTCGCGCAGCTATACCTCTCCGCCGTCGAGGCGGGTATTGCGGCAGCCGCCTTGGATGACGCGCTGTGGTTCGCCCGCACGAAGGCGCGGCCGATCAAGCACAGCAGTGCCGACCGGGCGGTGGACGATCCCTACGTACGCCACGTCGTCGGAGAGATCGCTGCGCGCGCCAACGCCGCGCGGGCCGTTGTGCTCGTCGCGGCAGAGGCCATCGGGCAAGTCCTGCTCGCCCCGGCCGGGGAGCTCCGTGACCTGGCTGCCTCGGCCGCGGTCAATGTGGCCGAGGCGCAGTACGTTGCCGCCGAATCGGCATTGCGGGCTGCGGAGCTGATCTTCGATGTGGGCGGTGGCTCCGCTACTGACCGCAAATACGCTTTCGACCGGCACTGGCGCAACGCCCGCACCATCGCCAACCACAACCCCCGAAATTGGAAAATGGCGGTCGCGGGCGGCTACCACCTGGTCGGCGAGGAACCGCCGACGTCGGGACTGTTCTGAGTTCAAGAGAGGAACCACAACCGCATGTCACTGGAACTCACCCGTCGCCTCGGCCGCACGGGTGTCCTGATCAGCCCCCTCACACTCGGGACCATGAACTTCGATCGCTGGGCCGAAGAGGGCGAAAGCATCGAGATCATCCACGCCGCGATCGACGCCGGGATCACGGTGCTCGACACCGCCGACGCCTACGGTCACGGATCGTCCGAGGTGATCGTCGGCAAGGCGCTCAAGTCGGCGTCGGCCCCTCGCGAAGACCTGTTCCTTGCGACGAAGTTCCACAACCAAATTGGGGACAACCCGCAGCACGCAGGCAACAGCCGCCGCTGGATCATCCAGGCAGTCGAAGACAGCCTGCGCAGACTTGGCACGGACTACCTGGACCTCTACCAGGCGCACCGACCCGACCCGCACACCGATCTCCTGGAGACGCTGAGCACCCTTGATGGACTGGTGCGCTCCGGCAAGATCCGTTACTACGGCACGTCGGCCTTCCCGGCCCATCAGCTCGTCGAGGCGCAGTGGCTGGCCGAGAAGCACGGCCTGATCGCGCCGCACACCGAGCAGCTGCCCTACTCGCCGTTGGTCCGTGGCTCCGAACGTGAAGTCTTCCCCGTGGTGCGGGAGTACGGGCTCGGTGTCATCAGCTACGGCCCGCTGGCCGCAGGTTGGCTTTCGGGCAAGTACCGGCTCGGCGGCGAGCAGCCCACCTCGGCCCGCGCCGACCTGATACCGGGGCGGTTCGACATCTCGCTGGAGCGCAACCGCCGCAAGCTCGTCGCCGCGGACGCCCTGGCCCAATTGGCAGAAGACAACGGGCTCAGCACGATCGAGCTTTCGGTCGCCTTCGCGCTCAACCACCCCTGCCATCAGCAGCGTCATCATCGGCCCACGCACACCCGCACACCTCGAGGCCTACCTGAAGGCGGCATCGGTCGAACTCAGTGACGACGTGCTCGACCGGATCGACGACATCGTCGACCCTGGCACCCAGTTCCTCGAGCGAGATACCGGACGTGATACCCCCGCCCTGCAACCCGCGGCGCTGCGACGCCCCCGCTGAATTCCTGATCCCCAGAAAGAGATTCCCGATGACCGACCAGTTCCCCCACTACCAACGGGTGCACCTCGCAGCCGAAAATCGCTACGATTCGCTGCCGTACCGGCGCGCAGGCGTCTCGGGCCTCGACCTACCCGCATTCTCGTTCGGCCTGTGGCAGAAGTTCGGCGCCGACTACGCCTTCGACACCCAACGCGACATCATCCTGCACGCCTTCGACTTGGGCATCACACATTTCGACAACGCAAACCGCTACGGGCCGCCGCACCGCGGCGCGGAACGGACTTTCGGCCGTGTCCTGCGCGAGGAGTTGGCGCCATACCGCCACGAGCTGGTGCTGTCCACCAAGGCAGGCGGCATCATCGGTGCCAGCCCGTATCTCAAGGGCGGATCGCGGAAGAACCTGCTGACGTCACTGGAACTCAGCCTGCGAGACCTCAACACCGACTACGTCGACATCTTCTACCACCATGTCCCCGACCCGACGACTCCGCTGGAGGAGACCGCCAGCGCGCTGGCGGCGGCGGTGACGGCGGGAAAGGCGCTGTACGTGGGGATCTCGAACTACCAGCCGGAGCGCGCCGCCGAGATCTCCGCGCTGCTGACGGCGCAGGGCGTGCCGCTGCTCGTTCACCAACCGCGGTACTCGATCTATGACCGCAGCATCGACCAGAACGGTCTGGCGGAGCTGGCCCTGCAGGATGGGTTCGGCTTGATCGTGTACTCGCCATTGCACCAGGGCCTCCTCACCGACAAGTACCTCGAGTCGATCCCCGACGGCGCGCGGGCGCAGGCCAGCGACTTCCTCACACCTGCGCAGATCGACGACACCTACCGCCAGCGCACTGCAGAACTCAACAAGGTCGCGGAGGCGCGTGGCCAGTCGTTGGCGCAGCTCGCACTGCAATGGGTGCTGCGCAACCCGGCGGTGACCTCAGCTCTGATCGGTGCGAGCTCGACTGAGCAGCTCGATCACAACGTCAAGGCTCTCGCGGCTCCCGACTTCACCGACGAGGAGCTTGCGCTCATCGACCAGCACGGTGTCCACGGCACTGCCGCCCGACAGTGACGTCACCCAGCACGTGACCTTCCACCTGGTGGCGTCGCTCATGACGCCCGGCCACTTCCGCGCTGCCTGGCGCCTGCCGCACAACCACCCAACCGACTGGCTGTCGATCGACCACTTCCAGCGCCTCGCTAGGATCGCCGACGATGCTGGACTGCACGCGATCTTTCTCGGCGACGCGCCAGCGCTGAGCCCGGACATCGTGCACAACCCGGGCAACGGGATCGACCCGCTGGTGTTGCTCGGCAATCTCGCCGCGATCACCACCCGGGTCGGTGTGCTCATCACCAGCTCGGCCACGTACAACTCGCCGTACAACCTGGCCCGACGTTTCCAAGCTCTGGACATCGTCACCAAGGGGCGGACGGCGGTCAACATCGTCACCACCTACGCCCCCGATGCTGCGGCCAACTTCGGCTTGGCAGAGCCACTCGACAAGGAGACCCGCTACCGCCGGGCCTACGAGTTTCTCTCGGTCGTGCAGGGCCTTTGGAGTGGCTGGGAGCCCGACGCGATCGTGGCGGACAAGGCCGCCGGTATCTACGCGGATGGCGCCAAGATTCATTCGCTGGACCATGAGGGCGAGTTCTTCTCGGTGGCAGGCACACTGTCCGTGCCGGCCGGCCCGCAAGGCTGGCCCGTCGTCGTCCAGGCCGGTGGATCCGAGGCCGGGCTCAGGCTCGGCTCCGAGTTGGCCGACGTGATCTTCACCGTCGCCCAGACTATTGGCAAGGCAATCACTTTCCGCGACGACATCCGCGCCCGAGCCGCCGCTGCCGGCCGCAACCGCGACCACGTCAAGGTCTCGCTCGGCGTCATCGTGCTAGTGGGGGAGACCGACGACGACCTCCGGCAACGTCGGGAGGCGCTGTTGGGCACGCTGCCGATCGACGATCTCGCCCGAGGTCTCCTCGACTCCCTCGGACTGCCCGACCGTAGTCTCGACGACCCGATCCGAGCCGACGACGTGCCCGCCGAGCCGCTGAATTCAGTCGGCTCCACCGGGTTTCAGATCAGCACCCGCGCGCTGCTGGCGGAGCAACCGTTGAGTGCGCGCGAGTTCATCCGGCACACCGCGGGCATCTCGGCCGGTGGTCATCGACTGGTGGCGGGTACGCCGGAGCAGATCGCCGACGACCTTGAGGCATGGTTCAAAGCAGGTGCGGCGGACGGCTTCACGATCATGTACGCCGACACGTCGGTCGACTTCGAGCGATTCGCGCGACTGGTCGTGCCTCTGCTCATCCAACGTGGACTCGTCAAAGCAGCCGAA
>NZ_JAVROT010000225.1:0-13623 GCF_032162605.1 Mycobacterium sp.
CGCAGAAGTCCTCCAAGGTCTGCTCCGCCGTCACCGGCAACCTGCACCCACACGGCGGCGCGTCGATGTACGGGGCAGCGGCCCTGATGGCCGCCGAATTCCAGCGCGTGAAAGTCATTGACGGACAAGGCGCTTTCCCCCGCATCCAAGGCGACATTCCCGCCGCTGACCGCTACACCGAGATGCGGCTGTCGGCACCCGGTGCGGCGTTGACCGCCGAACTCGACGACCACGCAGTGCCGATGGTGCAGACCTTCGACGGTGAATGGACCGAACCCACGGTGCTGCCGGCGCGGTGGCCGGTTCTGCTCTGCAACGGCGCGGTCGGCATCGCCGAAGGGTGGGCCACCAAGGTACCGGCACACAATCCACGCGAGGTCATGGCCGCCTGCCGGGCACTGCTGAAGACCCCGAACATGACCGACGACAGGTTGGTGAAACTCATTCCTGGGCCCGACTGGGGCTGCGGCGCCACCGTGGTCGGCACGGCCGGGCTGCGGGAGTACATGAACACCGGCCGCGGGGCGTTCATCGTGCGTGGCACGGTATCCGTGGACGGGAGGAACGTCGTCATCACCGAGCTGCCGCCCGGTGTCGCGAGTAATACCGTGCAAGAGAGGATCCGAGCGTTGGTCGAGTCGGGCGAGCTGCCCGGTGTGGCCGACATGTCGGATTTGACCGACCGTCGCAACGGGCTGCGGATCGTGGTCACTGCCAAACGCGGCCACAGTGCAGAGCAGATCCGCGAGCAGCTGCTCGCCCTGACGCCGCTGGAGTCGACGTTCGCCGCCAGTTTGGTCGCGCTCGATGAGGATCGAGTGCCTCGCTGGTGGTCGGTGCGGGAACTGATCTCCGCATTCCTGCACCTGCGCGATTCGGTGGTGCTGCGCCGCAGCGAGTATCGACTGGAGAAGGTCACCGCGCGGCGCCATCTGGTGTCCGGCCTGATGACCATCCACCTCGACATCGACGCAGCGGTGGCGGTGATTCGTGGATCCGACACCGTCGACGAGGCCCGCCAGGGGCTGCAGGATCGGTTCGCGATCGACCTCGGACAAGCTGATTACGTTCTGGCGCTGCAGCTGCGGCGGTTGACCAAGCTCGACGTCATCGAGCTGCAGGCAGAAGCGGAGAGACTGGACGCCGAGTTCCTCGAGCTGACGGAATTGGTGTCGAATCCCGATGCGCGTCGAGTGGTGATCGACAACGAGCTCGTTGAGACCGCGAAACTGTTCAAGGGCGCCGAATTCGATCGTCGCACCGTGCTGGACTTCGAGGCCACACCCATCGCATCGAGTGCCGACGAGGATGGCCCTCGTGAGCGTAAGTCCAACGCCGCGTGGCGACTTGATGATCGCGGCGTGTTCTCCGACAGCCACGGCGATCTGCTGACATCGGGACTGGGCTGGGCGGTGTGGACCGACGGGCGAATCAAGTTCACCGCCGGCAACGGTCTGCCCTACAAGATCCGCGACATCCCGGTAGCGCCGGACATCACCGGGCTGCTGCGCTCTGGGGTGCTCGCACCCGGATCGCATCTGGCATTGGTGACGCGACGCGGGAAGGTGCTGCGAATCGATCCCGCCGCCGTGAATCCGCAGGGCGCGGCAGGCAACGGTGTCGCCGGGGTGAAGCTGGCCGCCGATGGCGACGAGGTCATCGCTGCCTTGCCGCTTACGTGTGAGAACGGCGAAGCCATTTTGTCGATATCCGAGAAGGGCTGGAAGGTGACCGAGGTCGCCGACATCCCAGTAAAGGGCCGCGGTGGCACCGGCGTCGGTTTCCATCCGTTGGTCAATGGCGAGGTTGCTCTGCTATCGGCGGCGGTCTCGGCGACCGGGTTCGTGCGGGGCAAGAGGGCTGTACGGGCCGAGAAGCGCGCCAAGGCTTCGGTCAAGGGCTCCGGCGGCGAAATAGCACCTGCCACGTAGACGGCAGGCAGGCGGCGGCCAACCGTATCGGCCTGCAGCACTTCGAGAAGGCCTTTCAAATTGCTCGTGAGCTTTCGCCAAGGCCTCGTCGTTCTCGACAACGAGGTTCATGGAGGACGAATCGTGTCTCCGCGTCCGCTATCGCCGCTCGCTGGCGAGAGCTGCATGAGTCTCACTTTCGTGTCATTGATGACGCCGGGATGACGTAGAAACTGGGACGATGACA
The DNA here is from genome assembly GCF_032162605.1 of Mycobacterium sp. Classification (GTDB taxonomy): domain Bacteria; phylum Actinomycetota; class Actinomycetes; order Mycobacteriales; family Mycobacteriaceae; genus Mycobacterium. The sequence goes on from NZ_JAVROT010000225.1 coordinate 2,158, forward strand.
CGAAGTTTGGGAACCGACAGCCGCCGCGCGAATCCTGTGACTTCTCAAACTCCCCACGGGGATCGACGGATGAGCTGATCGAGACAATGACCCGGCGGCTATCGCCGGAGGCATCAAACTCGGCACATAGAGCATCATCGCGCCCAGACCGACAATCACCGCGATTACAGCCCACACCCAGCACGATGAGCCCCGCACGATGAGTCACCCCTCCCCTGAGGCAGGTGTCTGCGGCTAGACCGGGCAGCTCCGCCGAACAGACACGCAGATGCTAGGGCTGCAGTTTCGTGGCGAATTCCTCAAGTACCGGGAACGGGTCGTGTGCAGTCGGCAGCGGCATGATCGCCACGTGATCGGCGCCGGCTGAGAAGTGTTCGCCGATCCGTCGGAGGCTCGCGTCGACGCCATCGAGAGGGATGAGCGCTTCCAAGAGTTCGTCGCCCGGGTCGTCACCTACCCGCAAATCCGGGAAGCCCGTCTCCTTCAAGTTGTTCACGTAGTTCTGCAGTCCGAGATAGAGCCTGGAGTGCTCGCGTGCGACGGACCGGTTCGCGGCCCGATCATCGTCGCGGGCGACGATCTGCACGACCGACAGCGTTCGGTCGGGGCCCAGCGCTGAACGCGCCTTCTTCGTGTGCTCGACGGTCGTGAAGTACGGAAGCGCTCCGGCAGTCTTTTCCTTCGCGAGCTGAAGCGCCTTGGATCGCAGCGCCGCCAAGATGATCCGGTCACCGGGTACACCGAGTTCGAGCAACCGGTCGACGTACTTGACCAGGGTCGGGAACGGCTTCTGATAGGCGTCGCCAGTCATCTCACGATGCCCGATGCCGACGCCGAGGACGAACCGGCCGGGATGGCGCTCCTCCACGCGGTGAAACGACTCCGCTACCTGATCGGCGGCTTCCGACCAGACGTTCACGATCGCCGTGCCGACCGCCACCGACGTCGTCTCTGCGAGGAACGCTTCGGGGATGGCCAGGTCGCCAGGCGCATTGCCCGCGATCCAGATCGTGCCGTACCCGAGATCTTCAAGACTCTTGACGCGGGAGGCCAGCGACCGCTTCTCGTAGTCCTGGACGAGCAGATAGGCGCCATGACGCCCGAGCGTTGGAGTAGTCACCCCACCCTCGACGTCGCTCCCCTCCGCCTTATTCCCCCAAGGACCCGTAACCGTCGGATCCACGCATGAAGACTTCGAAGTGCCTTGGATGACGCCGGGTCACTATGTATCCCGGTTCATGCCCTGCTAGTAGCCGCGCCGATGAAGGCGAGCCGTGGCCCCCATCAGCCGGATCAGTCCACCACCCCGTGGGCTATCCGGCCGAGGTGTCGGCGATCAGTTGATCGACAACGTCGGAGAGGCGACCGCGCTGCTGCAGGGATTTGCGTTGGCGTGCGGCTGAGGTTCCTGATGCCAGCGCGTGTCGGGTGAGGTCAGCGACGTCGTCCCAGTCGCCAGTGGCTTCGAGCTGTGGTCGTAGGCGGTTCATCAGATCGGTGATCACCGATGCCGCAGGACGGTTGATCGGACCGGCCAGATCGACAAGTTCGCCTTCCAGGCCCGAGCGCGCCGCCCGCCATACTGCTGCGCGGCCCAGCGGGGGCAGGACAGTGAGCGCGGGTTCGGCAGCATGTAGTCCTTGACTCTCATGGTCGACCAACGCCCGAAAAAGACCCGCGATGAGCACGATCGTGTCGACCGATGGGCAGCTGTCACAGATGCGCAGTTCCAGTGTGGGCGCTGAATTGGCAGGCCGCACATCGAAATACACCATGCCGGCATCGGAGATCACGCCGGTGGCCACCAGATCGTTGACCAGTTGATCGTATTCGGCGGCGGTGTTCACCGGCGCGGCCAGCCCGGTGGTGGGCCACCGATGACACAACAGCGTGCGGGAGCTGGCATACCCGGTGTCGGCCCCGTCGGCCTGAAACGGTGAGCTGGCGCTAAGTGCCAGCAGCGCCGGCAGGTAGGGCGCGACTCGTTGTGCGATGGCTACCGCTTCGTCGCGGTCGTCGATGCTGACGTGTACCTGGGTGCCGCAGATGAGCTGCTCTCGGGCGAGTAGCTGATAGTCAGCCAGAATGTGGCGGTAGCGATCGGTGGCGGTGACTTGTAATTCAGCGGGCACCGCCAGCGGTACCGAACCGGCGGCGACTACTCCGACTCCAGCCTCGGCGGCCGCGTCGACCAGGGTGCTGCGATGGAGGACAAGATCGTTGCGCAGACCCTCAAGGGTGTCGACGACGGCGCTGTTGATCTCGACCACGCATCGTTGCAGTTCGGCGACGTAGTTATCGGATAGGCGCGCCAACAGCTCAGGGGCCTGCCCAGTGAGTCGACGCGTGTCCAGATCGACCAGGTGAAATTCTTCCTCGACGCCCATTGTCCGCATGGCGGTCCCCTTAGGCTCCGGCGGTGACAGCAGTCTTAACAGCGATCTCAGGAGTATTTACCCGACCGTCAAGAGGTAAACGTCCGTTGGATTGCGCGAGTTCGGCGTCGTCAAGGTGTTTTGTCTCTTTGGCGTGCTCTCGGCGGTCTGGGTGGGCTTCCTCGGTCGGCGTCATCACGTCGTCGAGGTCGGGTCGCTCGTTCGAGTCAGATATGGCGTGGGTGTGCCCCACAGGCGCTGACTTCTCAACCTTGTGTCCATCACTGACGTTTTGACCTGCGCCAATGCCGACATTCTCAATCGATGTCCACGCCGGTGATTCTCACTTTCGTGTCCACTTTCTTGCGAGCGAGGACTCGGGACGCTCGTAATTCGACAGTTGGCCCGGCTGGAGGGAAATCCGCCAACCGGCCCTCTGTCCGATGCCATGAACCGACGCCGCGAGGCCGCTGGACGGTTGGTGTGCTTGAAGCTGAACCGTCATCGAGAGTCTCGCGTGAGGGCTCAGCGATCTTGTCTGCCAGGCACGCGGCGGCAGCCGCACGACCTGTACGAAGAATTCGTCGATTTGGCGGACGGCCTTGAGGTACTGGTCGAAGTCGACGGGCTTGGTGACGTAGGCGTTGGCGTGCAGTTTGCAGCTGCGCAGGATGTCCTCTTGCGCCGTCGAGGTGGTGAGCACCACGATGGGAATGTGGTGCAGGGTGGGGTCGGTTTTCAGTATTTCGAGGATTTGCCGGCCGTCGTATTTGGGCAGGTTGAGGTCGAGCAGGATGAGGTCGGGTCGCGGGGCGTTGTGGTGCTCGCCGCGGCGGTAGAGAAGGTCCAAGCCTTCTGCGCCGTCGCGGGCGACATGCAATTTGTTGGCGATCTTGTTCTGTTGGAAGGCTTCTCGGGTGATCATCTCGTCACCAGCGTCGTCTTCAACGAGCAGTACATCAATAGGCTGAGCCGAGGTCATGGCAGGTGCCTTTCGCAGGGGCCGGGCGAGGCAGGCGACGCTGAGGCAGACGCGACAGCGCAGGGTGGAAGCATAGGGCCGCCGCCCGGCGATCGCTGAAAGCCTGGTCGCTGGGCTCTTGGTCGTGGTCCCCTGGTGAGTCCCGCCAGTTTGTACAACTGACACCGCGCGCCGAAGGCGGAATGGATGCCGACGCCGCTAAGGAGCTCGGTGAAGTCCTCGCCGCGTGTCGGGTAGTGATGGTCGCGTTCTGGTGGTTAGACCATCGCGGGCTAGTTGCAGCCGGTGGCGGTGACGTGTCCGCGTCGTCCCATCGCGCAGATGCAAGTGGTGACGTTAGGGAAGGCGTCGAAGTCCTTTGGCATGGGGGCGTAGTAGGCCGGAGGCGGCGCGTAGTAATCGATACCCCCGGCGATATCGACGCATCCGGTGGTGGTCACGCGTTGACCACTGGCGCTGGCGCAGACGTCTGCGTGGGCAGTGCCGCTGCGTTGCGTGATCGACGGCGCCGGGGATCGTGGCGAAACGCCAAGATCGCTGCTGCGGCGGCCAGTCTCCGCATCGATCGAGAGCGGTGAATCATCGGTTCCCCTATTGCTGAGCAGGTTGATCAAGGGGCCTACTGAGGAACCGACCGGCCCGGCTAGTTTTTGAGGGTGCCATCCTGCAACATGGCCAGGGCCTTCTCGACGCTAAGTGTGCCGGAGGCCTGGCTGGGCGGATACTTGGCGAAGGTCGCGAGGAACTCTCCGACGATGGTGATGGCGGGCACCATGGTCCACAGCTTCTCGCCCCACCAGCGGCCGTAGAGCATGCCCTCGGTCTGGTAGCGCTCCCATGGATCCTGTCGCAGGTTGGTCACCACCGGAACGTTGGTCGAATCCTCTTTCCCGGTGAAGAGGTTGCCGACGATGGTCTTGAAGTTGAGCTTCCAGGCGTTGTATCGCACCGCCATAAGGTCGGCGTTGTCGCTGAAGTAGAAGAACTCGCGGCGCGGACCTTCGGTGAGCTCGCCGGTGAAAAAGGGTGTGAAGTCATACCCGTCGAGGTGAGTGGTGAACGTCTTCTCGCCCGCCGCATGACCGGTCAGGAGCGCCTCTTTGACATCGGGTTGGCCGGCCGCGGCGAGAAGTGTCGGCAGCCAGTCCTCGTGGGCCATGATCTCGTTGACGATGGTGCCGGGCTCGATGACGCCGGGCCACTTGGCGACCATGGGCACGCGGAAGCCGCCCTCGTAGGTGCTGCCCTTCTCGCCGCGGAACGGGTGGTTGCCACCGTCGGGCCAGCTGAAGACCTCGGCGCCGTTGTCACTGGTGAACAGCACGATGGTGTCGTCGGCGATGCCGAGCTCGTCGAGCTTGTCGAGGATCTGGCCGACCTCCCAGTCCAGTTCCATCATCGCGTCGGCGAAGAGCCCGAACCCGCTCTTGCCGTCCCATTTGGACGACAGGTGGGTCCAGACGTGGCATCGGGTGGCGTTGTGCCACAGGAAGAACGGCGTGTCCGACGCTGCGGAGCGGTCGATGAAGTCCAGTGAGCGCCGCGTGATTTCGGTGTCGACGTCCTCCATGTTGGTGGTGGCTGCCGGATCCATGCCGGGGTGTGGAGGCAAGGGACCGCCGTCGTCGATGGTCTGTTTGCCGACCCGGCCCCAGCGCGGGTGCTCGGTTTGATCGTCGACATCGGTGGCCTTGGTGTCGATGATATTGCGCGGACCGAACCGGGGATGGAACTCTGCATCTTTCGGGTACTCGTTGTCGTAGGGCTCTTCCATGGCGTTGAGGTGGTAGAGGATGCCGTAGAACTCGTCGAAGCCGTGCACGGTGGGCAGGTATTCGTTGCGATCACCGAGGTGGTTCTTGCCGATCTGCGCCGAGGTGTAGCCCAGGGGCTTGAGGAGTTCGGCGATCGTCGGGTCGGAGTCCTGGATGCCTTGTTTGGCCGCGGGCATGCCAACTTTCAAAAGCCCTGTGCGGAACGGACTTTGGCCAGTGATGAACGCCGCGCGTCCCGCTGTGCACGATTGCTGGCCGTAGTAGTCGGTGAACAGGGCACCTTCGCGGGCGATCCTGTCGATATTCGGGGTGGACCCGCCCATCATCCCGCGGTGATACGCACTGAGGTTCCACGTGCCCACGTCATCGGCCATGATCATGACGATGTTCGGCTTCTTCTTACCCACCACAGGGCACGCTCCTCGCATCAGATGATCGGGCGCATGGTCTGGGCGCGGAGGTGACGCTACCCGCCCAACCCGTGATCTGTTCCAAACCAACCATCCCCGCCGGGGCGAACGCCCAGAGAATGAGAGGCGCTGTGGCAGGCTCGATAGCGCCGGGCACAGCTCTGCGGCCCACTGCGCGTCCCAACTACCACCTCGACGCAGGCCGAACGGGAGCCATGACGGACCACCCCCTAGACGTATCCACCCAACTCGCTGCGCAACGCACTCGCCTGGCCCAGGAACGCACCCTGATGGCCTGGATCCGAACAAGCATGTCCCTGATCGCTTTTGGTTTCACCATCTACAAATTCTTCGAATACCTCGCGACGGAGGAGCGGCGTCGCGAGCCGATCTTGAGTCCCTGGGTCATCGGAATGATCATGATCGTCGTCGGCCTCACCGGCGTCGCGCTGGCATGGATTCAAAACCGCCAACAGATGAAAGCCCTCGAGGCCGAAGCCGGACCGATGCCGTACTCCATTGCCGGTGTCATGGCCGGGTTCATCGCCTTCCTCGGCGGACTCGCGTTGGTAGCCGTCGCCTTCAGGTGGTAGCTGCGCTGGTCATTGCTGGCTGGCGCGCTGATCTTCGATGAAACCGGAGCGCAGCAGAATCAACACGCTCACCACCAGCACCCAGCCGGGAAACGCCAACGTCAACCACATCGAGACGTCACCTGCGATCAGCAGGCCAACAGCAACCAGATAGCTGACGCCGATGAGCCAGCGCGGCATCAGCCCGGTCTTGAGCCAGATTGCGGCCAGCGACATCATGAACACCGCCGCCATCCTGACGGCATAGGTTTTGCATGTCGACGCCACCATCGCCGTCCCGAAACTCGCCACCTCCGCGTGCGCACCTGGATCGGTGACGCCGTTGCTACTGGCCAGCAGTCCGGCGGCAATGGCTGTCGAGACGAACATCATCGCCAGAAAAATCAGGCCGCTACCAAACAACACCGATGCGAAGAACCGGTCCTCGTAGTGCCCGAGATTGTCTCGGATCACACCGATGAACCACAGAAACGTAATGCCCGCAAACGGCATCAGCTTGGTCGCGGTCACGACGCCGCTACCGTGCGAGTCCACCCACTCCGCTGAGTCTCCCACTCCCTCAGGCATTTTCAGCCGGAGCAGGATGATCGTGGCGCCGAACAGGAAAGCGAACAGCATGCCCGCCACCGCCGCCGCTCGCGGTGTCGTCAGCTGATGCAGGCTCGGCCCAGCATTGGATGCGGGCTTCATGGGTGTGGACATCGCGACATCGTGTCAGAGCGGCGACCTAGCCGTGGGATGTCAGGCGACACCGCTTTCCTCCAACAGCCGACGCGCAGGAACCGTCCCGCCCCGACACACATCATCGATCGTGACGAACAGCAGTTTGCTTAAAACTGAAACATTCGTGGGCCAACGGCGATACACATGGTATTCGGTACATCAGCGAAGGGTTCTGACATGAACAAACTGGCAGCAGTGCTAATGATGGCCTCCGGGATGGCCCTTGCGCCGATGATGATAGCGCCGGTAGCTCAGGCCGACGTCTGCGCCGCCGCAGGCGGACGCCACGTCTCGGTCGGTGGCTGCACCAACGTGGCCGGCGACGCCGCGGCCGTAGCCATCGCGTCGCAAGACTATCCCTACGTTCCCAACGAGATTCCCTGCTACACAGCAGAAGGCGCGCCGTACTACACACCACCAGGCGACCCCTGCTAGACGCTCCTCCCGAAGAGGCAAGCCCGCTGCCGCGACATCTGCGCGGCGGCTGGGCAATGCGATCGGGACGGGTGCGTCGCGAAATCCAAAATCAGTAGCCTTCGCCAGTCCGGTTCGACGGCTGGGCGCCTGCATCGGCAGCGGGTACACCAATGCCGCCTTGGCGTGTTGCGCGGTGGCGAGGGCGGTCCATGTAATTGCCGCTGCTTCATATCTGTCCGGCAGCAAGACCGAGCAGTACCAGGATCTAGCGCAGCAGGCAAAGCCATCGGTCGATGGTGAACACGACCGCATTGCCAACGCGGCGAATCTGAGTTCGCCGGTCTACCACAGTCTTCCGGACCTCAACTGGGTCGGTTTCTATTTCTTCGACGGGACCGAAGTGGTGGCGGGCCCGTTTCACGGTCAGCCCGCGTGTGTGCGGATCAGCCTCGACCGCGGGGCATGTGGTGCGGCGGCCCGCAGCGGACAGACCCAGCGCGTCGATGACGTGCACGCGGTGGCCGACCATATCGCCTGCGGCGCGAACACCAATTCCGAGTTGGTCGTCCCGTTGATCAGAGACGGAAACCTCATCGGGGTGTTCGATCTCGGCGGACCCGGCCGTCCTGCGCGTTTTCGAGATCCGCAACGACTGACACGCATGGTTTTCGACGTGAGGAGTCGGCGGGGCGCTACATCAGCGAGTTTCAACGCAGGGCGATGATTACCGCGAGCCCCTCTACTGCCCCACAACCTCGGCTCGAAACTCCCGCGGGGTCTTGCCGAACCAGCGTCGGCAGGAGCGGTTGAGCGCGCTCTGCTCTGCATAGCCGAGCATGCCCGCGATCTGGCCGAGTTCGAGCCCGGGCCTTGTCAGATACGTTGCCGCCGCCGTGCGGCGTTCCCGGTCGATGACGTCCTGGCATCGTATGCCCTCCGCTGCGAGTTGGCGTTGCAGAGTGCGTGGATGCACGGCGAGTTCGCGCCCGATCGCGTCGAGACTGCACTGTCCGGTGAGCAGCAGCCGCTGGGCCAGCTGCGCGACCCGGTGTGACAGCGGCGCGCTCGGCGGAAGATATTTCCGTTCAAGGTATTTCGCCGCGAGGCGACTAGCCTCGGGATCGGCACTCTCGATGCGCCGGTCGGCCAGCCTGCGCGACAGCTCGAATCCGCACGACGACCGGTGGAAGCGCACCCGGCACCCAAATGCCTGTTGGTAGGACGCACTGGGGCCTTGTTGAGGGTGCATGAACCAGACGGTGCGGGGCCGCGCCTGCGGTCCACCCAACAGGTGCACGATCCGAGCAGCTACGGCCATGCTGACCTCGTAGGCCTGGACGACATTAGGTAACCCGGGTTCGGTCAACTCGAACGCGAATTTGACGGTGCCCTTCTCGGTCTGTGGCAGGAGCCTCAGCGTCAACGCAGGCGAGTGCACATAGAGGAAGCGGGCGACCGCCTGGACGCCGTCGAGCACGGTCCGCGCGTTGCGTGCGATCACCGCGATCGGACCGAAGATGTCGAGCCCCTGCCACTGCACCATCCGCAATCCGAAATCCGTGCAAGCAAGTTCTTCGGCGCTGGCCTCCAGCAGGTGAACGTAGGCGTTGAACGGGACGAATGCATCGTCCTCGACTCCGATGCCTGCCGGGATGCCGTAGCGCGCCAGGAACGGATCGGGATCGCCACCGAGCTCGCGCACCACGTCGCGGTAGCCTCGCAGCGCGGTGGCGCGGATGAGATTGCCCATGCCGTGACTCCCATCACCGTGTCGGTAAATGGTAAAAAACTGTCGGGAAATGTCGAGACCTGCCGCCGCCTGCTGGGGCATTCTCAATGCGAACCACCTGCAACGCGGCAGGCGGAAGCCCCGAAGAAGGTCATGAACGCCACACGTTTTCGACGTCTCGCTCACCGCACCGTCCACCATGGGACTCCGCCGGGTGACGCTTGATATGTCGACATGGGAGCTGTTCGACCACCCCGAGATCCGTTCGGATTCCGCCGGCGTCGACCGCATGAGCGGCCGTTGCTTCTGGCCCTACATCCAGGACCCTCCGGTCGTGCTTGGCGTGACCGCTCGTTCAGCCATCATCTGAACGCGGCAGTATCACAACCCATCTCGTTCGTTAGCCGGGCACGCTGTCGCCTTCTTCAAAGGTCATTGCCACCCTCAGTTGACCTCGTCCTGAGCCGCGCCCACTCACATGTCTGAACACCGTCACCACGGTGTCCGCATTCTCCCCCGGCACGTGACCCGTGCCCGGGAATCGCAGGAGCAACGATGAACGACCAACCTCGAAAGTCCAGGCCGCACTGCAGATGGACTGTCGAACAGGAAGCCGCCGTACGACACCTGGCCGATGCCGTCCAGCAAGTCCCAGGAAGCAGACACACCAGTCTCCCGGGAACGGCTCAGATCGGCGGTCGACGCCGCGAGAGACGCAGGCGTCGGATGGACCAAGAAAGCGCAAGACGAGTGGGACCGCCAGCAGCATGCCGACCGCGATGAACACTGACCGGCGCGAGTTCCCCGGGACGTCGCGTAACCCAGCTGGCGCGACAGGCAGTGATCCACCACCGGCCGACCACCGGTCGGAACTCGATAGACGGTTGCCGCTAGTGGACCTGAATTACGCGGGCGGCGGGACAACCCGTGCAGCCGCACCACGGGCTTGGAGTCGCGCAGTCACCGTACTTTCGGTCCGGTAACCCACCAAGGACATCGACGGCGTGACTGGCCCCCAGGCCCTTGTTCCGACGGCGCAACTGTCGCGCCATCCGGGAAGTCGCCGCCCATCGAGACCGTATCTCTCTGCTCAACAATCTGTTTCGCAGTTCATACTCTCCCCACCAGGGAGTCGCTACTAGGGGCTAAAGTCCTCTGGGCAAAGGACTTGATGACCCACGACCACCTTTGCGCCTCATGAGGCTTGACCCACCCAAGGTCCCCGTTCGGCGGGCCGAAAGGCCCTAGTCAGATATCACGCGGCACTGAAGTCTGAATTGGAGGAGGCACGCTCAAGGTTGCGGGCCCACCAGTCGCTTGGCCGTCTTCTGCGTCGACCGACGAGTAACGAGGGAGAGACCTGTGAGTACCGAAACTCTGCCGGAGTCTAAATCAGTGGTAAAGCCGCCGCTTCCGCTGTCCCCGCGCAACAAGCACAAGGCGGGCGCGCTGGGTCTGACCTCGGCCACCGGCCTCGTCATCGGTAGCATCGTGGGCACCGGCGTCTTCACCATGCCTGCGGTGCTCGCCGGCGCCGGAACCCTGGGCATTCTGGTGCTGGCCGTTGTCGCCGTGGGCGCAACACTATTGGCGCTGTTGTTCGGTCAACTCACCAAGCGGGTACCCAACAGCGACGGCGGCCTGTATGCATTCGCCCGCCACGAGTTCGGCGACTTCGCCGGCTACCTCGTGGGCTGGAGCTACTGGATCTCATCGTGGGCGGGCAACGCCGCAATCGTCGCCTCCTGGGTCTTCTACGTCGATGCGCTATTCGGACTGAAGGACCCCAGCGGACTGACGAACTGGGGAATCGCACTGGTGGGGTTGTGGGTCCCGGCGGTCGTGAACCTCGTCGGGGTTCGTCAGATGGCATGGTTCCAAAACGTCACGGTGATCCTGAAGTTCCTTCCCCTGCTGTTCGTTGGCGCCATCGGTTGGTTGTTCGTCGACGACGCCAACTTCGGGCCGTTCAACGCCTCCGGTGGCAGCGTGTACACCGGCATCGGCATCGGCGCCGGCGTTGCGTTGTTCTCGTTCATCGGGGTCGAAGCCGCCGCGATCACGGCCAAGAGGGTGACGAACCCGCGCGTGAACGTCGGTCGCGCATCACTGATAGGCACCGGCGCAAGTGCTTTGCTGTACGTGTTGGTCACCGCGGCGGTCATGGGCCTGGTTCCTCAAGGCGCGCTCGTAAAGACGGGGGCGCCGTTCGTCGATGCCTTTCAGGCGATGTTCCCCGGAAGCGCCTGGGCGGGAACGTTCATCGCTGCGATCGCGGTCATTTCGGGGATCGGAGCGCTCAACGGCTGGACCCTCATCGTGACGGAAACCTCGCGGGCCATCGCACAGGACGATCTGTTCCCACGGGCCTTCGCCTGGACCGATCGCAACGGCACTGCGTGGTTCGGCATCGTGGTCGGAACTGCCCTGCCATCCCTGCTCATGCTCTGGCGCTACATGTC
>NZ_JAVROT010000226.1:0-5585 GCF_032162605.1 Mycobacterium sp.
CCCGTGCTGTTGGTGAGGTTGGCGACCGAGCCGCCGTCATCGCCTGTGTACAGCCCGAACGCAACCACCACGGTGACGGCCAGGAGCACGGTCCCGATGATCTCGGCGATCACCGCGGTGTTGTTGACCCGCGCCGCCAACTGGACGCCGACGATGTTGATCAGCACCGTGAACAGCAGGATCGCGATCGCGACGCCAACCAGTACCCCGTCCGGCGGGCTGATGCCCAGTGCCTCGAACAACAGTGGGGTGGCGCCCCGCCCGTGATGCTCATGTACAGCAGGCCGAAGAAGCCCGTGTACCAGCCGTAGGTGGACCCGACCAGCCGTGCGCCCCACTGGTACGCGTAGCCCGCCAGGGGATCTTGGTGCTCAACTCCGCGATCAGCAGCGCCATGACGATTTGACCGGCTGCGGCGATCGGCCACGTCCAAATCGACGCGCTGCCAAACTGATTGATGGCGAATCCGTAGTTCAGGAAGATTCCGGTGGAGATGGAGACGATGGAGAACGAGATCGCGAACAGCGAGAAGAGGCGCAGTGTCCGCTTGAGTTCCTGCTTCTAGCCGAAGGACGCCATTGTCGCGTCATGAGGGTTGTCGAGGTCGGGTGGCGCCGGTCGGGTCAGTTGGGGCCGAAGTGTTTGCGCACTGCGGCGAATGCGACTTCGGTGCCGCGGAGCGCCCGGTCGATGACGGCGTCGTCCATCGCGCAGGACATGAACCAGTTGTGCTTGGGATGCAGATAGACGCCGGAAGCCAGTGCAGCCTCGGCGAAGCACGTCATCCGCAGACGGTCATCGTCCCCCGCGAAGGTTACGTACGGCATGACGTCGGGGCCCGTGTAGGCGATGGTGAGCCGGTTGTCGGCAGCCTGCGCCAGGATGCCCGCCCGCAGTCGTGAGCCGGCACGTTGCATCAACGACACTCCGTCGATGTCGCCGAGGCGGCGGATCGTGGCGAGCGCCGCGGCCATGGGTGTCGCGTTCATCCAGAAGGATCCGGTGAGGAACACCGTTGACGCCGCGTCACGCAACGACTCGAGGCCGGTCACCGCAGCGAGTGGATAGCCGTTCGCGATTGCCTTGCTCCAGGCGCTCAGGTCGGTGCGCACCCCGATCGGTTCCCAACTGCCCCCGTGCGCGAGTCGGAACCCGCAACGGACGTCGTCGACGATCAGCAACGCGTCCAGTTCGTCGCAACGTCGCCGGACGTGCCGGGCGAACTCGACGTCGACGAGCTCCTGGTCTTCACCCTCGACATGCCGGAAAGGCGTCAGCATGACGCCGGCGAGATCGCCGCCGGCCGCCTCGACGGCACGGTCGAAGTCATCGGGGTCGTTGTAGTCGAAGTAGCCCATTGCGGCCCGGTCGCTGGCGAGCGTTCCCGCTGGCACGGGGGTGCACCACGGCGCCGCCCCGTGATAGACGCCGCGCGCCACCAGGACCACCGACCGCGACGTATGAGCCCGGGCGATCGTCAGGCACGCGGTGGTGGCGTCGGTTCCGTTCTTGCCGAACAGAATCCAGTCGGCGTCGCTGATCGCATCGACCAGAGTCTCGGCGAGGTCCACCAGCACCGGCCCTGGCCCGTCGAGGCAGTCACCCAGCTCCATTTGAGCGCGCACCGCCTCGTTGACGACGGGATCGCGATGGCCAAGGACGATCGGGCCCCAGCTGGACATGAGGTCGACGTACTCGGTGCCGTCGACGTCGGTGATCAGCGCGCCATCGCCGGCCCTGAAGAACTGTGGATAGGCCTCAGACATGTTGCGGATCGCTTGATGCCCGTACATCCCGCCGGGCACGACCCTGGCGGCGCGTCGGGTCAGGTCAACGTCGGCGCTCTGGACCGCGGCAACTGAGGTCACGTCTCGCTCCTTGTTCGGATGGGGCAGGTTTCGGCCTGTTGGCATGATTGGCCACCGCTGCTCGCCTGGGAAACACCTGTTACGCCCACATTCACAACGAGCGGGTTGTGAATGCCCTTGAATGCGAGTGAATACGTCTACCGAGACGTCGTCGAGACCATCAATCGGCCTGCTTCGCCGCGTGCTTTGCGACAATTGGGTCGTGGACTTCTATTCCGCCTACCGACACGACTTCGTGCGGGTGGCCGCGTGCACCCATCACACGACGTTGGCCGACCCCTGGGGGAACGCCGAATCGGCGCTGCGGCTGGCACGCGAATGTCATGACGAGGGCGTCGCGCTGGCGGTGTTTCCCGAGCTGACACTGTCCGGGTACTCGATCGAGGACATCCTGCTGCAGGACACCCTTCTCGACGCCGTCGAGGGGGCCGTCGACGAGATCGTGGCCGCGTCCACGGAGCTGCTTCCCGTTCTGGTCGTCGGCGCCCCCCTGCGCCATCGGAATCGGATCTACAACACCGCGGTCGTGATTCATCGCGGGACGGTGCTCGGGGTCGCCCCCAAGTCCTACCTGCCGACCTATCGAGAGTTCTACGAGCGACGGCAGGTGGCGCCGGGCGACGACCAGGGCGGCGTGATCCGCCTCGGCGCCAGGGACGTGCCGTTCGGAGCGGATCTCCTGTTCACCGCGACCGACCTGCCCGGCTTCGTCCTGCACGTCGAGATCTGCGAGGACATGTGGGTACCGATACCCCCCAGTGCCGAGGCCGCCCTCGCGGGAGCCACCGTGCTGGCGAACCTGTCCGGCAGCCCCATCACGATCGGCAGGGCCGACGACCGAAAGCTGTTGGCGCGCTCGGCCTCGTCGCGGTGCCTGGCCGCGTACGTCTACGCCGCCGCCGGCGAAGGCGAGTCGACCACGGACCTGGCCTGGGACGGTCAGACGATGATCTACGAGAACGGTGTACTGCTCGCCGAATCCGAGCGGTTCCCGAAGGGTGAACGCAAGTCGGTGGCCGACGTGGACACCGAGCTGCTGCGTGCCGAACGCCTGCGCATGGGCACCTTCGACGACAACCGGCGCCACCACCGCGACCTCACCGACCGCTTCCGCCGCGTGGAGTTCGCCGTCGACCCGCCGAAGGGTGACATCGGGCTGCGCCGCGCGATCGAGCGGTTCCCGTTCGTCCCGGCGGATCCGGAACGGCTCCAACAGGATTGCTACGAGGCCTACAACATCCAGGTCTCCGGCCTCGAGCAACGGCTGCGGGCGCTGAACTACCCGAAGGTCGTGATCGGGGTGTCGGGTGGCCTCGACTCGACCCATGCGCTGATCGTCGCGGCGCGCGCCATGGATCGGGAGGGGCGTCCGCGCAGCGACATCCTGGCATTCACTCTGCCCGGTTTCGCCACCGGCGACCGAACCAAGGGCAATGCCATCGCGCTCGGCAAGACTCTCGGCGTGACGTTCGCCGAGATCGACATCCGCGACACCGCAACATTGATGCTCACCGAGATGGATCACCCGTTCGCGCGCGGCGAGAAGGTCTACGACGTCACGTTCGAGAACGTGCAGGCAGGTTTGCGCACCGACTACCTGTTCCGGTTGGCGAATCAGCGCGGCGGCATCGTGCTCGGCACCGGCGACCTGTCCGAGCTGGCGCTCGGCTGGTCGACCTACGGTGTCGGTGACCAGATGTCGCACTACAACGTGAACGGCGGCGTACCCAAGACGCTGATCCAGCACTTGATCCGCTGGGTGATCTCATCCGGCCAGTTCGGTGACGACGTCAACACCGTGTTGCAGTCGGTGCTCGAGACCGAGATCACCCCGGAGCTGGTGCCCACCGGCGAGGACGAGGAGATCCAGAGCAGCGAGGCCAGGGTGGGACCGTACGTCCTGCAGGACTTTTCGCTCTACCAGGTACTGCGCTACGGATTCGGCCCCTCGAAGGTCGCCTTCCTCGCGTGGCATGCCTGGAGCGATGCTCAGCGCGGAGCCTGGCCAACGGGCTACCCGCTGGACAAGCGACCGGCGTATTCGCTCAAGCAGATTCGGCAGTGGCTGCAGGTCTTCGTGCAGCGCTTCTATTCCTTCAGCCAGTTCAAGCGTTCGGCGCTACCCAACGGACCGAAGGTGTCCTCGGGCGGTGCGCTATCGCCCCGAGGGGACTGGCGTGCGCCGTCGGACATGTCGGCGCGAGTGTGGCTCGACGAGATCGACCGCGAGGTCCCGGAGGCCTAGCGCTCATAGGTTCCGGTCAGGGTGCGCGCCAGCACGTGTCCCGACGCGGCGCCGAGCACCTTCTTCACCGACGTCGCGTCGGCGGGCACCAGCCGGTCCAGGGCTAGTACGTGGAACCGGTAGCGATGGGGACCGTGGCCGGGTATCGGCCGGGGCCCCGAGTAGCCGTTCTTGCTCAGCATCGTCGGCACGACGCGGACTCCCGGTGTGCCCCCGACGAACTCGCCCTCGCCCATCCCTTCGGTGCCCGCCTCCAGCACGGCGACGCTGTGGAACAGCGGCCTGAGCAGTGGCACGTCGACGTCGTCCAGGAGCAAGACCAGCGCGGCGGCCCCGTCGGGGACCGCGGTCCAGCGCAGTTCGGGGGACACATCGTCGCCGACGCCCCCGCCAGCGTGGCGGCGGGGGATGGGGCCACCTTCGGGGAATGCCGAACTGGTGACCACGATGGTGGTCGGGGCATCCAACTGATGGCCTTCAAGGGGGCTGCGTCCCGGGTCGGCGCGCAGCCGGCGCAACAGCCTGCCGATCGCCGTCATCATGGGCGGATGGTCACCCCGAGCAGGTCTCATGGTTCGGTCACGATTCCAGGCTCACAATCATGTCCAGTTCCAATACGGCATTCACGACCGCGTCGGGGATGGCCATCCGGTAGTTACCGCCCTTCCTGTTGTCGGACATGGCGACGATGACTAGGCCGTGGGATGGGATGACGGAATGTGCTTGCCCGCCGAGTCCCAGCGCGGAGAAGCTGCCCGCCGGGAGCGACGAGCTGTCGTCCTCACCGTGGACCCACCAGAGATACCCATAGTGTCCGAACGGTCTGGCAGGCCCGCGGCCACCAGCGGCCGGGTGCATCGCCGAACGCATTCGACCGGAGTGATCTGCTGGCCTTGCCATTCGCCGCCGTCGAGGTACAGCTGCCCGAATGCGGCGAGGTCTCGCGGGGACAGCGCCATGGCGTAATTGGGATACCTCGTGGTTGCGCCCAACGGGTCGCTGCCGTAGCGGAGGCGACTGTGTGCAAGTGGATCCCAGTCGCGAAAACCCAGCGGCTGCGCGAGCAGACGGTCGACGGCGAACAGCGCACTGATGACGGACTTGCGCACGGAGTTGACCGCCAATGGAACATCTCGGGGCCCTGCGGTATACACGACGTCTCCATGCAGCAGGACGCGGCAGTGCGTGATGCCGTGACGGACCAACGCATCGTCAAGTGCCCGTGACGTCATGCGCCGGCACTTGGGTCGAGCGGCACCACGACGTCCATCACGCCGCGGATGGCGATCTGTTCGGGCTTAGACATCAGGCGCCGCTCCCGGCTCCGCGCATCGCCACCGTGCTGGACCGCAATATCTCGCCCAGTTCGGCGGGCAGGTAACCCTGCGCGGCCAGCCGTGGCATGACTCCGCCCTCGGTGATGATGTCGAGGATCAGGTCGGGTAGCCGGGGTAGCGAGCCAGATGCGCCGG
>NZ_JAVROT010000227.1:0-6515 GCF_032162605.1 Mycobacterium sp.
GAGGCGCCCGCGGCTGTGAAGGGTCTGTTCTACGGTGGTGGATTCGATCAGTTGTGGCGTCAGGCAGTCGGTGCGTTCTCGGTTCTCGCCTACTCGTTCATCGTGACGACTATCTTGGCGTTGATCCTGAAGTACACCATCGGTCTTCGACTCGGCGAGGAAGACGAGGCCAACGGCATCGATGAGGCCGAGCACGCAGAAACCGGTTACGACTTCTCGACAGTCGGCAGTAGCTCGGTTCTCGGCCATCACGTCTCGGAGGAATGAGGGAAATGTAGCTGATCACTGCGATCGTCAAGCCGTTCACGCTTGAAGACGTCAAGACCGGCCTCGAGCAGGCGGGCATCCTGGGGATGACCGTCAGCGAGGTGCAGGGCTATGGCAGGCAGAAAGGCCACACCGAGGTCTACCGTGGTGCGGAGTACTCCGTCGACTTCGTACCCAAGGTGCGGGTCGAGGTCTTGGTGGATGACTCCGCCGTCGACAAGGTGGTGGACGTCATCGTCCAAGCCGCCCGCACCGGCAAGATCGGTGACGGCAAGGTATGGGTCAGTCCCGTTGACACCGTGGTTCGCGTGCGGACCGGCGAGCGGGGGACCGACGCCATTTGATGGAGGAGTGGTCTAAGCGTTGTCTCCCGGACGCGCATCGGTTTCAACGAACAACAGCGCGTCGGGGAGGACCGAGATGACGAAGCAGACACCAGATCCCGCCGCGGGGGCCTCTCGATGGGAGGCGCCGGCGGCGGGATCGTCGCGTCCGGCGAACGATCTGGCCACGGCTTCCGAACAACTGCTCACCGGTGGCTCACGGCTGGACTCGGCCGCGCTGCGCGAGGCGCTCCTGGACTTGAACGAATTCTGGCTCACCACCAAGGCTGCCGAGATCGGCATCACGGCCACCAGCGGTTTCGCGATCGTCGCCACCGGCGGCCTCGGTCGCGGTGAGCTGCTGCCGTTCTCCGACCTGGACCTGGCACTGGTCCACGACAACATGCCTCGCGACGTGGTGTCCCAGGTAGCCGAGCTGCTCTGGTACCCGTTGAGGGACGCGAACATTCACCTCGACCACAGTGTGCGCACCGTGCCCGAGGCGCTCAAGGTCGCCGGCGAGGACATCTCGGCAGGGCTGGCCATGCTCGATGCGCGGCACATCGCAGGCGACTCCGATCTGTCGACGCTCCTGATCGGTGGCGCCCGTCGGCAATGGCGCACCGGCATCGCTCCTCGCTTCGAGGAACTCGTCGCCCACACGCAGGCCCGCTGGGAGCGCAGTGGCCAGATCGCCCACCGCGCCGAACCCGACCTCAAGAACGGCCGGGGCGGGCTGCGCGACGTTCAGCTGCTCAATGCGTTGGCCATCGCGCAGCTGGCGGATGCCTATCCCAGCCGTTCGCTCGCCTCGCCCACCGGCTCGTTGGGCGATGCCCATCTCGCCCTACTCAACGTGCGCACGGAGTTGCATCGCATCTCGCGCCGCGGCAGGGAGATGCTGCAGGCCCAGTACGCGGACGAGATCGGCGCTGCCCTGCACATCGGCGACCGGTTCGATCTGGCCCGCATGCTCAGCGATGCGGCGCGCACCATCAGCTACTACGTCGACGCTGGGATCCGAACTGCGTCGAATGCCTTGCCGCGCCGGGGGTTGTCGGCGCTGCGGCGTCCGGTGCGTCGACCCGTCGACGAAGGCGTCATCGAGTACGGCGGCGAGGTCATGTTGGCCCGCGATGCCCGCCCCGAACGCGATCCCGGCCTGATTCTGCGAGTCGCCGCCGCTTCGGCGACCACCGGGTTGCCCATGTCGGCGTCGACGTTGAGCCGACTGGCCGCGACGGCACCGGAACTCCGCGCGCCGTGGCCCCGTCAGGCGCTCAAGGATCTGTTGGTGATGCTGGCCGCGGGTCCCGCGATGGTGGCGACCGTCGAGGCGTTGGACCGAACGGGACTGTGGGGCAGGCTCTTTCCTGAGTGGGGTGCCGTGCGAGACCTGCCGCCCCGTGACGTCGTCCACATCTGGACGGTGGACCGGCATCTCGTCGAAACCATCTCGCGGGCAAGTGCCTTCACCACACGGGTGTCCCGGCCGGATCTGCTGGTGCTCGGCGCACTGGCTCATGACATCGGCAAGGGGCGGGGCGGTGACCACAGCGTCATCGGGGCCGATCTCGCGATTCAGATCGGCACCAGGCTGGGCCTCTGGCCTTCGGACGTGGCGCTGCTGTCCAAGATCGTCCGCTACCACCTGCTGCTGCCCGACACCGCCACGCGCCGCGACCTGCAGGACCCCAAGGTCATCGCCGCAGTCGTCGATGCGCTGGACGGTGACCTCGTGCTTCTCGAGCTGCTGGATGCGCTCGCCGAGGCCGACGCCCTGGCCACCGGGCCGGGAGTGTGGGGCGATTGGAAGGCCTCGCTCATTGGTGACCTGGTGCGTCGGTGCCGGCTGGTGATGGCCGGCGAGCCGCTGCCGACGCCGGACCCCATTGAGCCACGACATCTTTCGCTGGCTGCCGACGGCGGGGTGCACGTCGAGCTGGTGGCTGGGGACAGCGCGCACGTCTACAACGTCGCGATGATCGCCCCGGACCGCAGAGGGTTGCTCTCCAAGGCCGCCGGGGTGTTGGCCCTGAACTCGCTGCGGGTGCACTCGGCGTCGGTCAACAGCCACGAGGGCGTCGCGATCAATACATTCGTCGTGTCACCACACTTCGGCTCGCCACCCGCGGCCGAGCTGTTGCGCGAGCAGTTCGTCCTGGCGTTGGGGGGCGACCTCGACGTCATCGGCTCGCTCGAACGGCGGGACCGCGACGCCGCGGCCACGAACCCGACGCGGGCGGGTGAGACCCCGGACGCGGTTCCGATCAACGCCCCCGCCCCGCCACGGATCCTGTGGTTCGGGGGCACGTCGCGCGGCGAGTTCGTCCTGCAGATCCGCAGCACCGACCGCGCGGGCCTGCTCGCCCGGCTGACCGCGGTCATCGAGCGCGACGGTCTGGACATCGTCTGGGCGAAGGTCACCACGCTGGGATCGTCCGTCGTGGACGCTTTCGGTGTCGTGGTGCCGTCGTTGATCGCAGGCGACGCTTCTGAGGACCACTCGGCTGCGCGCGACGAACTCGAGCGCGAGCTGTATGCCGTGCTGCCCACGCCCGGTGCGGCCAAGGCGGTGCCGGAGGCCAGCTAAAGGTAGGTGGCGAGGTTCCCGGGCAGTCGGACCCGGGCGCCGCCCGCTAGGCTAACCACGTGTTTGAATCCCTGTCCGACCGGTTGACCGGGGCCCTGTCGGGCCTGCGTGGCAAGGGCCGGCTCACCGATGCCGACATCGATGCCACGGCCCGCGAGATCCGACTGGCGTTGCTCGAGGCCGACGTCTCGCTGGCCGTCGTGCGCGCGTTCATCGCCAGAGTCAAGGACCGCGCCAAGGGCGCGGAGGTGTCCGGCGCGCTGAACCCGGCCCAGCAGGTCGTCAAGATCGTCAACGACGAACTCGTCGGCATCCTCGGCGGTGAGACCAGGAAGCTGGCGTACGCCAAGACGCCTCCGACGGTCGTCATGCTCGCGGGCCTTCAGGGGTCCGGCAAGACGACACTGGCGGGCAAGCTCGCCAAGTGGTTCAGAGACCAGGGGCATACCCCCCTGCTGGTCGCCTGCGACCTGCAGCGGCCCGGTGCCGTCAACCAGCTTCAGATCGTCGGTGAGCGCGCGGGCGTGCAGGTGTTCGCGCCGGACCCTGGCGTTTCACCGGGTGGTGCCGGCATCGGAGGGCAGCAGCGAAGCGACCCGGGAAGCAGTTCGGCGGAGATGAAGGCCGGCGATCCCGTGGCGGTCGCCGCCGCCGGCCTTGCGGAGGCCAGGGCCAAGCACTTCGACGTCGTCATCGTCGACACCGCGGGCCGCCTCGGCATCGACGAGGAGTTGATGGGCCAGGCGGCCGCCATCCGGGACGCCGTCAACCCCGACGAGGTCTTGTTCGTCCTCGACTCGATGATCGGCCAGGACGCGGTCACCACCGCGGAGGCGTTCCGTGAGGGTGTCGGCTTCACGGGTGTGGTGCTGACCAAGCTCGACGGCGACGCCCGCGGCGGCGCGGCACTGTCGGTGCGCGAGATCACCGGCGTGCCGATTCTGTTCGCGTCCGACGGTGAGAAGCTCGAGGACTTCGACGTCTTCCACCCCGATCGCATGGCCAGCCGCATCCTCGGCATGGGCGACGTGCTCACGCTCATCGAGCAGGCCGAGCAGGTCTTCGACGCCGACAAGGCCGAGGAGGCCGCCGCCAAGATCGGGTCCGGCGAACTGACGCTCGAGGACTTCCTCGAGCAGATGCTGATGATCCGCAAGATGGGGCCGATCGGCAACCTGCTCGGCATGCTGCCAGGCGCAGGCCAGATGAAGGATGCGCTGGCCGCCGTCGACGACAGCCAACTCGACCGGGTTCAGGCCATCATCCGGGGCATGACTCCTGCCGAGCGGGCTGAGCCGAAGATCATCAACGCCTCTCGGCGGCTGCGCATCGCCAACGGCTCAGGCGTCACCGTCTCGGAGGTCAATCAGCTCGTCGATCGGTTCTTCGAAGCCCGCAAGATGATGTCGTCGATGGCTGGTCAGATGGGAATGCCGTTCGGCCGCAAGGGATCGTCTCGCAAGGCCGCGAAGGGCAAGAACAAGCAGAAGGGCAAGAAGGGCGGGCGAGGGCCGACTCCGCCGAAGACGCCGAACCCGCTGGGCATCGGTGGCGGGGTGCCCGCCGGGTTCCCCGACCTGTCGAACATGCCCAAGGGTCTGGACGAACTGCCGCCGGGCCTCGCCAACTTCGATCTATCCAAGCTGAAGTTCCCCGGCCAGAAGTAACGTTGCGCCTGCATCTGCGCGGCAGGGGACTGCCCGACGGCGACCCCGTCGAGTGGTGGGTCGTCGATGGGCTGCTGAGCGCCGAACCGGTCGCCGACGCAGAGACCGTATTCGATGGCGGCTGGATCCTGCCCGGCCTCGTCGATGCGCACTGCCACGTCGGACTAGGGCCAGGCGGCGCAACGGATTTGGACGAGACGCTCGCCCAGGCCGAGACCGAGCGTGACGTGGGCGCGCTGCTGTTGCGCGATGCGGGGTCGCCAGTCGACACTCGCGATCTCGACGAGCGCGACGATCTGCCGCGCATCATTCGCGCAGGCAAGCATCTGGCGAGGCCGAAGCGCTACCTGCCGGGCGTGTCGATCGACGTCGACGACGAGTCGGAGTTGCCCGCTGTCATCGCGGAGCAGGCCCGCTTCGGTGACGGCTGGGTGAAACTGGTGGGGGACTGGATCGACCGCGGGGTCGGCGATCTCGCCCCGCTGTGGTCCGACGACGTGCTGAAGGATGCCATCGCTGCCGCACACGCGGAGGGCGCCCGGGTGACCGCGCACGTATTCGGCGAAGACGCGCTGCCCGGTCTGATCAATGCAGGTATCGACTGCATCGAGCACGGCACCGGCATCACCGACGACGTCATCGCGCTGATGCTGGAGCATGGCACCGTGTTGGTGCCGACACTGATCAACATCGAGAACTTCCCCGGAATCGCCGACGCCGCAAGCCGGTATCCGAACTACGCCAAGCACATGCGCGACCTATACGCGACGTGCTACCAGCGCGTTGGGGCGGCACACGATGCAGGGGTGCCGATCTTCGCGGGCACCGATGCGGGTGGCACGATCGCTCACGGTCGCATCGCCGACGAGGTCGAGGCGATGACGACCGTCGGTTTGAGCCCGACCGAGGCGCTGGGTGCGGCGTGCTGGGATGCGCGGCAATGGCTGGGCAGACCCGCCCTGGAGCACGGGGCCTCGGCCGATCTGGTCTGCTACGCAGACGACCCCAGAAAACCAGGTGTGCTGAACCACCCGGAACTGGTCATCCTGCGGGGCAGGGCCTACCGCTAGTGTCTTGAGTCGTCAATACATCCGCAGTGGTTGGCCACGGATTCGAGGATTTGGTGGGCGGTCTATCGAGGCGAATCGATTGCGCTTGGGCGATCTGCGTATTGCTCGAATTATCTTCGCAGGCAACGACTATTCGACAGTGTTGGGCCAAGGCGTGGGCGCTGTGGGGTTGACGAGCCCCCGGGCATGAGCCACGTCTATTGGCCGATGGCGGATTGGGGACTCGGGACACCAGAACGGTGGGGTCGAGTCGGGGGTTGCTTGTTCGGCTTCTGCGGCTGCTTGTTCGGCTGCGGCTGCGGCTGCGGTTCGGTTGAGTTCGCGTTCGTCGTTGATGCGGCGGGCCCGGTCCTGGGTGCGGGTCGTGCCGCGGCGCGGCATCCTCAACCCGACGGTGTGGGCCGGCCGGGCGGGGACGTCGACGGGAACGACCGGTGCTGTCGGTTGGCACAGTTGTGGGAACAGCAGCCGACTCCCGGGGGTGGTGGTGTAGTTCTGCCCGTCGGGTGCGGTCCAGATGACGGTCCCGTCGGGGAGTTGTCGCTCCCGCCAGCCAGCCTCACCGGCCCAGAAGGTCTTGAACAGGTGGTGTTTT
>NZ_JAVROT010000228.1:0-9776 GCF_032162605.1 Mycobacterium sp.
ATCGCCTACGACCTGGTCACCGGGGGAGCCGCCAAGGTGTGGCTGTCGGTGCGAACGCCGCCGAACGTCATGCCACGGATGGGTCCCGTCGGTTGGTCGAACGACGTCGTGTCGAAGCCGTTGTTCCATCTGCCTCCACGGTTGGCCGACGCGGTGGCCCGAAGGGCGCGGTTGGCGATCTTCGGCGACCTGACCGAATTCGGCCTGCCGATTCCGGAGGAAGGTCCGTTCAGCCGCGCCCACCGGCTGCACGTGGCGCCCACGCTCCTGGACCGGGAGGTCGTCGACGCGGTCCGCGACCGGTCCATCGAGGTGGTCGGCACCCTGACCGGGTTCGACGGCGGGTCGGCGGTACTGGTCGACGGTACGCGGCTCGACGCCGACGTGGTGATCGCGGCGACGGGATACCGCTGCGGGTTGGAACCGCTGGTCGGGCATCTCGGCGTACTCACCGACACCGGGGTGCCGAAGGCCGGCGGCGAGGTCTCCGCAGCGGCTGGGCTTTGGTTCCTCGGGATTTCGTCGCGGCCGTCACTCATCGGCTATGTGTCGAAACAGGCGGAACGGCTGGCCGGGCGCATCGCGCGGGAGATCGCCGACGCCAGCCGGCCCAAGAAGAAGGAACTCTTCTAGCTGCCCAGGCCGCGGGTCTGGCGTCCTGGGCGTTCCCTTCCCGTTAAACTCCAAGCGATGTTCGCCAAGCCCGATGGTTGCCTGACCGATGGCGGTCCCGAGTGACCGACGACGGTAGCGCGGCCGACGGCCCCGGCCTCACCGGTCTCACCGGCCGCCCGCCTCGAGTGATCCCGGAGCCGAAGCCCAGGAGCGTGCACGGCCCGGCGAAGGTCGTCGCGATGTGCAACCAGAAGGGCGGGGTGGGCAAGACCACCTCGACCATCAACCTGGGCGCCAGCCTTGCCGAGTACGGACGTCGTGTGCTGCTGGTCGACCTCGACCCACAGGGCGCGCTGTCGGCGGGTCTTGGCGTTCCGCATTACGAGTTGGACCACACGGTGCACAACCTGCTGATCGAGCCGCGGGTGTCGGTCGACGACGTGTTGATCAAGACCCGCGTCAAGGGTCTGGACCTGGTGCCGAGCAACATCGATCTCTCGGCGGCGGAGATTCAGCTGGTCAACGAGGTCGGCCGGGAACACTCACTGTCGCGGTCGCTGCACCCGGTGCTGGATCGTTATGACTACGTCCTGATCGACTGCCAGCCGTCGCTGGGACTGCTCACGGTCAACGGGCTGGCGTGCGCGGACAGCGTGATCATCCCAACCGAGTGCGAGTACTTCTCGCTGCGGGGTCTTGCCCTGCTCACCGACACCGTCGCCAAGGTCAAGGACCGCCTGAACCCGAAGTTGGCGATCGGCGGCATCCTCATCACGCGCTTCGACCCGCGCACCGTCAACTCCCGCGAGGTCATGGCCCGAGTGCTCGAGCAGTTCGGCGATCTGGTGTTCGACACCGTCATCACCCGCACGGTGCGCTTCCCGGAGACTAGCGTCGCTGGTGAGCCCATCACCACATGGGCACCGAAATCCGGTGGCGCGCAGGCATATCGGTCGTTGGCGTGTGAGGTCATCGACCGGTTCGGCGCGTGAGTTCGCCCATACCGGAGGAATCACCGCAGCCTGGCTTCCAGGTCAAGCTGACCAACTTCGAAGGCCCTTTCGACCTGCTGTTGCAGCTGATCTTCGCGCACCGGATGGACGTCACCGAGGTCGCGCTACACCAGGTGACGGACGACTTCATCTCCTACACCAGGACTATCGGTCGGCAGCTCGATCTCGACGAGACCACGGCATTCATCGTGATTGCCGCCACCCTGCTCGATCTCAAGGCGGCCCGGCTGTTGCCTGCGGGCGAGGTGCACGACGAGGAGGACCTCGCGCTGCTCGAGGTTCGCGACCTGTTGTTTGCGCGGCTCCTGCAGTACCGCGCGTTCAAGCACGTCGCGGTGATGTTCGCCGAGCTCGAGGCCGCTGCGCTGCGCAGTTATGCGCGGGCGGTGTCGCTCGAGGACCAGTTCGCCGAGCTGTTGCCCGAGGTCATGCTGGGTGTGGACGCCGACAGCTTCGCCCAGATCGCAGCGTCGGCGTTCACGCCACGACCGGTGCCGGTCGTGGGGACCGACCATCTCCACGTGCAGGGGGTGTCGGTGCCCGAGCAGGCGCGCCGGTTGCTGGGCATGCTCGAAGAGCGGGGGATCGGGCAGTGGGCGTCGTTCTCGGATCTCGTGGCCGACTGCGGTGCGACGATCGAGATCGTGGGGCGGTTCATGGCGCTGCTCGAATTGTTCGGGGCCCACGCGGTAGCATTTGACCAGGCAGAGCCGCTTGGTGTGCTGCAGGTTTCTTGGACCGGGGATCGCCCGACCAGTGAGTACCTGGCCACCGCGGTGGAAGAGTGAGACTTCACAGTGACTGAAGAAGATGACTGACGAGTACCCCGACCCCGGCCTCGATCTGGGTTCCGACTTGGGGATCGACGTCGCGCATCAGCCCGAGATGGAGGACGCCGAACTCGGTGCGGTGCTCGAGGCGCTGATGTTGGTGGTGGACACTCCCGTTCCCGTCGACGCGCTGGCGGTGGCGATCGAGCAGCCCGCCTACCGGGTGGCGGCGAAGCTGCGGCTGATGGCCGACGAGCTCGCCGCCCGGGACAGTGGCATCGACCTTCGTGAAGCGGGCGGCGGCTGGCGGATGTACACGAGGGCGCGCTATGCGCCCTACGTCGAGCGGCTCCTGCTCGACGGTGCCCGCTCCAAGCTGACGCGCGCCGCACTCGAGACATTGGCAGTCGTCGCGTACCGGCAACCGGTGACCCGGGTGAGGGTCAGCGCCGTCCGCGGAGTCAACTGCGATGCGGTGATGCGGACGCTGTTGGCCCGCGGCCTGATCACCGAGTCGGGTGCCGACGAAGACACCGGTGCAGTCACTTTCGCGACGACGGAGCTGTTCCTCGAACGGCTGGGCCTGTCGTCGCTGGCGGATCTCCCCGACATCGCACCACTGTTGCCCGACATCGACGTCATCGACGACATCTCCGAGTCACTCGGTGACGAACCGCGTTTCGTCAAGCTCGGCGTGGTGCCCAACAACCAATCGCTTGCCTTCGACGTGGATCGGGATTGACGTGGCTGAAGATGATGACGGTATCCGACTGCAGAAGGTGTTGTCCCAGGCGGGAGTAGCGTCGCGACGCGTCGCGGAGCGGATGATCAGGGATGGCCGGGTCGAGGTGGACGGGCACATCGTGACCGAGATGGGCACCCGTGTCGATCCGGACGCCTCGGAGATCCGCGTCGACGGCGTGAAGGTCCGACTCGACGACACGATGGTGTACCTGGCGATCAACAAAGAGCGCGGCATGCACTCGACGATGTCCGACGATCAGGGCCGTCCCTGCGTCGGCGACCTGGTCGAATACCGAGTTCGCGGCAACAAGAAGCTCTTTCACGTCGGACGTCTCGACGCCGATACCGAGGGTTTGTTGATTCTGACGAACGACGGTGAGCTGGCCCACCGTCTGATGCACCCGTCCTATGAGGTGCCGAAGACGTACCTGGCCACGGTCATCGGTTCGGTGCCGCGCGGGCTCGGCAAGAAGTTGAAGGCCGGAATCGAACTGGACGACGGGCCCATTCACGTCGACGACTTCGCGATGGTGGATACGGTGCCCGGCAAGTCGTTGGTGAAGGTGACCCTGCACGAGGGACGCAAGCGCATCGTGCGGCGAATGCTGGCCGCGGTCGGATATCCGGTGCACGAGTTGGTGCGTACCGACATTGGCTCGGTGTCGCTCGGCGAGCAGAAACCCGGGAGCATCCGGGTCTTGACCAGCAAAGAGGTCGGCGAACTGTACAAGGCGGTGGGAATGTGAGCGGGTTGACCGTAGCCGTCGACGGCCCGGCCGGAACCGGAAAGTCTTCGGTGTCAAGAGGTTTGGCGCGAGCGCTGGGTGCGCGCTACCTCAACACCGGAGCGATGTACCGGATCGTGACGCTGGCGGTACTGCGGGCCGGACTGGATATCGATGACGCCGCGGCCATCGGCGCCCTGGCCTCCGGAGTCGACCTCGCGGTCGGCTTCGATCCGGATGAGGACCTCTACTTCCTTGGGGCAGAGGATGTCTCGGCCGAGATTCGTGGTGACGCCGTTACCAAGGCAGTATCCGCCGTGTCGGCGGTGTCCGAGGTTCGGACCCGGCTTGTGGACCGGCAGCGTGAGCTTGCCGACGGCTCGGTGGCCGTGGTGGTCGAGGGTCGCGACATCGGCACGGTGGTGTTACCCGACGCGTCCGTGAAGATCTTCCTGACGGCGTCCGCCGAAGAGCGGGCGCGTCGCCGCAACGACCAGAACGTCGCGTCCGGCATCGGTGGCGATTACGACGCCGTGCTGGCCGACGTGCGGCGTCGCGACCACCTGGACTCGACGCGGGCGGTCTCGCCCTTGCGCGCAGCGCAGGATGCAGTGGTGGTCGACAGCAGCGACATGTCCGAATCCGAGGTCGTGGCATACCTTCTCGACCTCGTCGAGCAGCGTGGCGGCGGCAGCGATGAGCGCTTGCGCGAAGAGCAGAGGGCCCAGCGATGAGTGAGACCGATGCGCCGGACGGCACCTGGGTAGACGAGGGTGACTGGGAACTTCCACCCGAGGGCCTCGACGGCTTCAGCCCTGCCGACCTCGAAGCGGAGTACGCGCCACCGCCGGTGGTCGCCGTCGTCGGACGACCGAACGTCGGCAAGTCCACGCTGGTGAACCGGATCCTTGGCCGCCGCGAAGCAGTCGTGCAGGACATCCCCGGAGTCACGCGCGACCGGGTGTCCTACGACGCGAACTGGCTGGGCCGCAGGTTCATGGTGCAGGACACCGGCGGGTGGGAACCCGATGCCAAGGGTCTGCAACAGTTGGTGGCCGAGCAGGCGACCGTTGCGATGCGCACCGCCGACGCGATCATCCTCGTCGTCGACGCGGTCACGGGTGCCACCAGCGCCGACGAGGCCGCGGCCAAACGTCTTCAGCGCGCGGGCAAGCCGGTGTTCTTGGCGGCCAACAAGGTCGACAACGAAAAGATGGAGTCCGAGGCCGCGCTGTTGTGGTCGTTGGGGCTGGGGCAGCCGCACCCGATCAGCGCGATCCACGGTCGCGGGGTGGCCGATCTGCTCGACGCCGTACTGGAAGTGTTGCCCGAGGTATCCGAGCTCGGATCCAGCGCCGGTGGCCCGCGGCGCGTCGCCCTGGTGGGCAAGCCGAACGTGGGCAAGAGCTCGCTGCTGAACCGGCTGTCGGGCGATGAGCGTTCGGTGGTCCACGACGTCGCGGGGACGACGGTCGATCCCGTCGACTCGCTGATCGAATTGGACGGCAAGCTCTGGCGTTTCGTCGACACCGCCGGTCTGCGCCGCAAGGTGGGGCAGGCCAGTGGCCACGAGTTCTACGCCTCGGTGCGGACGCATGGCGCGATCGATGCCGCCGAGGTGGTCGTCGTCCTGATCGATTCGTCGCAACCGCTGACCGAGCAGGACCAGCGGGTGCTCTCGATGGTGATCGAGGCGGGCCGGGCCTTGGTGCTGGCGTTCAACAAGTGGGATCTGATGGACGAGGACAGACGCTTCCTGCTGGACCGGGAGATCGACCTCTCGCTCGAGCAGGTCCAGTGGGCGCAGCGGGTGAACATCTCGGCCAAGACCGGCCGGGCCGTGCAGCGGCTGGTACCGGCGTTGGAGAGCGCGCTTGCCTCTTGGGACAAGAGGATTTCGACGGGTCAACTCAACACCTTCCTCAAGGAGATCGTGGCTGCGACGCCACCGCCCGTGCGTGGTGGCAAGCAGCCGAAGATCCTGTTCGCGACCCAAGCGACGGCGCGTCCGCCGACCTTCGTGCTGTTCACGTCGGGCTTCCTGGAGGCGGGTTACCGGCGCTTCCTGGAGCGCAAGCTGCGTGAGAAGTTCGGCTTCGAGGGCAGCCCCATCAAGATCAACGTTCGGGTGCGAGAGAAGCGCGGAAATCCGAAGCGATAAGGATCGCTAGGGTCGTCGGGTGTCCGTTCCCCACATGATTTTGATCGCCCTGGCGGGTGTCGGCGCCGGAGCGATCAACGCCGTCGTCGGCTCCGGCACTCTGATCACCTTCCCCACGCTGGTGGCACTCGGCTATCCGCCGGTGACGGCAACCATGTCGAATGCGGTCGGACTGGTGGCAGGCGGCATATCGGGAACGTGGGGGTACCGGCGCGAGCTGCGTGGACAGTGGGACCGACTGCGGTGGCAGATTCCGGCCTCTCTCGTCGGCGCGGGTGTCGGCGCCTGGCTGCTACTGCACCTGCCGGAGGCGGTATTCATCTCGGTCGTGCCGGTGCTGTTGGTCGGCGCGCTGCTGCTGGTGGTGTTCGGGCCGCGGATTCAGGCGTGGGCGAAGGGGCGGTCCGCGGCTGAGGCGGACACCGTGTCGACCGGTCGGATGGTCGTGGTGGTCATCGGCACGTTCGCGGTCGGCGTCTACGGCGGCTATTTCACCGCGGCGCAGGGCATTCTGTTGGTCGGTGTGATGGGTGCGCTGCTACCAGAGTCGATGCAGCGGATGAATGCGGCGAAGAACCTGTTGTCGTTGGTGGTGAACGTGGTTGCGGCGCTGGCGTACACGGTGGTGGCGTTCGACCGGATCAGTTGGGCGGTGGCGGGGCTCATCGCCGTCGGTTCACTCGTCGGTGGATACCTCGGTGCGCACTACGGTCGGCGGCTATCGCCGAATGCGCTGCGGGCCATCATCGTGGTGGTCGGGCTGATCGGGTTGTACCGGCTGCTGACCGTCTAGAACCGGTGCCGGTCGGCTTCCTGCTCGAGCACGGTTGTCGGAGGTCTGAGAAACACCCAGCGGAAGCCGTCGGCGTACGCGGTCGCGAACCAGTCGGTGCGGTCGTCGGGCCCTCCTTGAAGTCCTTGCGCGGCAAAGCGAATGTCGGCGTCGGCGGAACGTCGACGACGAGGTGTAGCTTCCTGCGGTGATCGCTGCGGCGCGACGGGGCCGAAGTGGCCTTCACGATTAGCACCTTGCGGTGGGCGTGTTCGCCACCGTGACGGGCGGGACCGAGCTGGCGGCGAGCAACCTTGGGGGAGTGTCGTCGGGCACCTTGTCGGTCATTTCGTCGCGGTACCCGGGATCGACTCTGGCGTCGCGGGTGACGGCGGTTGGGATTACAGATGAGCGCTGGGGTAGCATTTCGACCGCTGCCGGCGATCCGGCAGCGCCGCGGGCTGTGGCGCAGCTTGGTAGCGCACTTGACTGGGGGTCAAGTGGTCGCAGGTTCAAATCCTGTCAGCCCGACGTTCGATACCCGCTCTGACCAGCGTCGGAGCGGGTTTTGTATTGCTGGGGCTCTTTGCTGATGTGCGGCAGTGGGCCAACAGTGTCCCAAGCGGCCGTGAGTGGCCCGACACCTAGGTGTGGTGTCTCACCACGTTGGTTACACGGTTAGCCTCGTGTTGTCCTCGGCGGTGGGGCGGGGGCGGCTCTTGATTTGAGAAGGGGATTCGGTGGGTCTGGTCGTCGAACGCCTGCCTCAGTTAGGAATCGTCCTTAGTGTCCAAACTGTCGTCGCTCGCACGATTGCCGCACCAAGGGAAGTGGAGAACGCGTTCGCGACATCCAGATGTAGGTGCCTGTTTCACACTTCGGTATGCGGCTATGCGGGTTCGTGGCCGAGCAGTGTTGCGCGGCGGTAGTACTCGTAGAGGCCGTCGAAGACCGGTGTGGTGTGGGTGAGCGTTTGTTCGTCGGTGCACACCATGGATAGGCCGCGCAGGGTGATGTCGAGGCCGGGGGCTTCGGGGGCGTCGTAGCGTTCGTCGTCGAGGTCGGCTTCGTGGATGATTTCGGCGATTTTCCACAGCACGGGGTCGGTGAGATCGTAACGGCGCAGGATCGTTTCGAAGCTGCAATCGCCGTGGTGATGGGATAGTTCGACACCGCGCATGTCGAAGGGTGTTGCGTTGGCGGGCAGCTTGGCGGGGTCGCTGATGAAGACGAATTCGGCGTCGGGGTCGACGTGGCGGCGGATCAGCCAGGCGCAGGCGGCGCGGTCGATGTGGATGTTGGCGCGGGTGGCCCATTTCACGGGGTGATCTCCGGGGCGTCGGCGGTGGTGCGGGGCTCGGCGAGGGCTTCTACTGCCTGGCGGGCGGTGTCGCGTTCGGTGGGTGGGAAGTAGTCGCGGCGGTGGATGCGGCGCAGTTCGTCGCGGAGCCGGCGCACGGTGCGGGTGCGGTCGGGTTGGCCGGCAGCCACGGCGGCGGTGGCTTGGTCGATGACCGCCCGGTATTCCTCACTGCGTGCGGCGGCCATGCCGGTGGCTAGTTCACGTTCCTGGGGGAGGGTGGCGGGTTGGGCGAGCCACACGGTGGCGGTGCCGCCGGACTCGGCGATTTCCTCCGCGATCCAATCCAGCTGCTCGCGGGTGCGGGCATCGGCAGGCAGGGCGATCAGGCCGTCGCCGAGTTGGGCGACACCGAGCCGTTTCAGCTTGCGCCAGATCGTGATTCGGGGCGTGGAGGGTTCCCGCGGCATCCGGTAGGACAGCAACACCCAGTTGCCCGGCCCGTTCGCCGGCTGGCGGGTCATGAGACCTCCATTTCGGCCCGCGGCTCGGGCCTGCGTAAATGCATTCCGACGAGAGTAATGAACTGTAACCTCGGTTACACCGTATTACGGGATGGGGTGTTCTGTTAAGAGAGGCCGGGAATGGGGACGACGTTGAGGATCTGCCGCATCGCCCTGTCGCGCCGGACGTCGACGACGGTGCCGATCTCCGTTTTGGCCATGGTGGTGTCGATGCTGGTCGTCGCCTGCTCGCGGGCGCCGTCGCATGACCCGTCGCCGCTTCCGCTGCAGCAGGTGGGTGAGGTGGCGTTGCCCGGCGATGGTTCCCGGTTCGATTACGCCAGCCTCGACAGCGCCCGGGGGTTGTTGTTCATCGCGCATCTGGGTGCCGGCGAGGTCATCGAGGTCGATGTGCACGCCAACACGGTGGTCCGCACCATCCCTAATCTGGCGCAGGTGCACGGGGTGTTGGTGGTGCCCGAACGCAACCGGGTGTATGTCACCGCCACCGGCGATAACCAGATGGCCGTCTTGGACGAGGACACCGGCGC
The DNA here is from genome assembly GCF_032162605.1 of Mycobacterium sp. Classification (GTDB taxonomy): domain Bacteria; phylum Actinomycetota; class Actinomycetes; order Mycobacteriales; family Mycobacteriaceae; genus Mycobacterium. Next base: position 9,155 of record NZ_JAVROT010000228.1, read on the forward strand.
GGTGTTGAACCGGGCACCGACCGGCCAGTACCCGGACGGGTTGGCCTACGACCCGAAACGTGGTGCGGTGTGGATCACCAACGAGACCGGCGGCTCAGAGACGGTGATCGATGCCGGCACCGCAGCCGTGCGTGGCACCGTCGACCTCGGTGGTGAGGTCGGCAACGTCGCCTACGACCCGGCCACCGACCGGATGCTGGTGGCGGTGCAGGGCCGTGGCGATCTCGCGGTGATCGACCCCGCGACCCTGGCCGTCACAACTCGGATCGGGTTGCCGGGCTGCGATCACCCGCACGGTCTCGCGCTCGACCCGGCGGCCGGGGCGGCGTTCGTGGCGTGCGACGGCAACGCGACGCTGCTGTCGGTCGATATCGGCAGCGGCCGGGTGACCGGCAGCAACCCGGTGGGTGACGGCCCCGACGTGCTGGCCTACGACCTGGGCGCGCACCGCCTGTATGTCGCCGCGGAAAGCGGGGAGGTCAGCGTCCTCGACGAGCAAGACGGCAAGTTGCGGGTCGTCGGGTCGGATCATCTGGCCGACGGCGCGCACGTGGTGGCCCTGGACCCGGCAACCCACCACAGCTATTACCCGATCCCGGCGGGGTCCAGCGGACGCCCTGCC
>NZ_JAVROT010000229.1:0-7946 GCF_032162605.1 Mycobacterium sp.
TGCCGCAGCTGCCTGCCCTGCCCAGCGTGGGTCTGCCCGCCCCGCCGGAGCTGCCTAGTGTGACGAGGATGATCGGCCTGCCCTTCTAACCTCTTGGCAGTGTGAGGCCAGAACAGTGTCAGAATCAAACGCATGACTCCACCGGTGATCCAGCGTTGGCACGAGTTCCTCGACGACGGCCATGCCCCCGATGCGCTGGAAGCCCTCCTCGCCGAGGACTGCGTCTTCTACTCGCCCGCGGTCTTCACGCCGCAGGAGGGCCGCGCCAAGGCCACGATGTATCTCGATGCCGCCGCGAAGATGTTCGCGGGAACGGACTTCCACTACGTCGAGCAGTGGTTCGGCGAGCGCTCCGCGATCCTCGAGTTCGCCGCCACGATCGACGGGATCTACGTCAACGGAATCGACATGATCCATTGGAATGACGACGAGAAGATCGTCTCGTTCAAGGTGATGATGCGGCCGTTCAAGGGCCTTCAGGTGATCATGCCCAAAATGGCGGAGCTGCTGCAGTCGGCGTGATCCGCCCCTCAGACAGAGCAGTTCGCGCATGGAGCTCGGACATCGGCAACGCAGTGAAAGGATCCGCCAAAAGGCGGCTAGCGTAGTGGCGTGGAGTTGTTGCTGATCGCCGACACCCATCTGCCGAAGCGGGCGCGTGACCTCCCAGCGTCGGTGTGGGACGAGGTGGCGCGCGTCGACGTGGTGCTCCACGCGGGCGACTGGGTAGAACCTTCACTTCTCGACGAGCTCGAGGCCAGGTCCACACGGCTCATCGGCTGCTGGGGCAACAACGACGGTGAGGAACTGCGGCGACGGCTTCCGGAACGGGCCGACGTGGTGCTCGATGGCGTGCGCTTCACCGTGGTCCACGAGACGGGTTCATCCGGCGGCCGTGACGCCCGGATGGCCCATGCGTATCCCCACACCGACGTGCTGGTGTTCGGACACAGTCACATTCCGTGGGACGCGACGGCCCCGACCGGTCTGCGGCTGCTCAATCCCGGCTCGCCCACCGACCGAAGGAGACAGCCGTTCTGTACGTACATGACGGCGACGGTCAACGGGTCGGTGTTGTCAGACGTCGAGCTTCGCCGTGTCTGATCACCCGGCGGACCGGAGCCGTATCTCGGGCGCAACATGACCGAGGCCCACGCCGGCTTGAACATCACACCGGACGACTTCGACCGGGTCACCTCGTCGACACGCTCAGCGGACTCGGCGTGCCGGCGGAGACCATCGGCGCAATCGGCAACGAGCTGGCCCCGCTGAAGAGCCAGATCGCTCAGGGGCCCGCCGAACGGGCGGGCTGAGATCGGCCGCCGGTTCGGCACCTCACCGCGGGCCAGGGTGGCAGGCTTGTCGAAATGGAGCAGAAGCCACCGACCGCCGTCATCGAAGCCGCCCACACCAACCATCTGACGAATTTGCCCTTCGACGACACCCGCGACTTCGTCGATGCCGACCGAGGTTTCATCGATGCGTTGCGACCCTGCGTCGTCAGGACTTCAGACGGACGTGTGGTGTGGGACAACGACGTCTACGACTTCCTCACCGGTGATGCCCCCGCCAGCGTGCACCCCAGCCTGTGGCGGCAATCCAAGCTCGCCGCCAAGCAGGGCCTCTACCAGGTGGTCGACGGCATCTATCAGGTCCGCGGTCTCGATCTGTCCAACATCAGCTTCATCGAGGGCGACACCGGTGTCATCGTCATCGACCCGCTGATCTCCACCGAGACCGCGGCGGCAGCGCTGGCGCTGTATCGGTCCCACCGTGGAAGCCGCCCCGTCGTCGCCGTCATCTATACCCACAGCCATGTGGATCACTTCGGCGGCGTGCTCGGCGTGACCAATCAGGCCGACGTCGACGCGGGCAAGGTCGTCGTGGTCGCGCCGGAGGGCTTCACCGAGCACGCCGTGCAGGAGAACGTCTACGCCGGAACGGCGATGACCCGGCGTGCCTCGTACATGTACGGCACGGTGCTGGCGCGCGGACCCCGTGGCCAGGTCGGCTGCGGGCTCGGTCAGAACACGTCGGTGGGGGAGATCGCGCTGATCGTCCCCACCCTCGACGTTCGGGAGACCGGCGAGACGCACACCATCGATGGCGTCGAGATCGAGTTCCAGATGGCGCCGGGGACCGAGGCGCCTGCCGAGATGCACTTCTACTTCCCGAAGTTCCGGGCGCTGTGCATGGCCGAGAACGCCACCCACAACCTGCACAACCTGCTGACCCTGCGGGGCGCGCTGGTCCGCGACCCGCACGGGTGGTCGGGCTATCTGACCGAAGCCATCGACGCCTTCGCCGACCGGGCCGACGTCGTCTTCGCCTCACACCACTGGCCCACGTGGGGCAAGGACCGGATCGTCGAATTCCTTTCCCTGCAACGGGATCTGTATGCCTACCTGCACGACCAGACGCTGCGTCAACTCAACCAGGGATACACCGGGATCGAGATCGCCGAGTATTTTCAGATGCCCCCGGCGCTGGAGAAGGCGTGGCACGCACACGGCTACTACGGCTCGGTCAGCCACAACGTGAAGGCGGTGTACCAGCGCTACATGGGCTGGTTCGACGGCAACCCGGCGCGGCTGTGGCAGCACCCGCCGGAGGTGATCGCGCCGCGCTACGTGGAGGCGATGGGCGGCATCGACCGCGTCGTGGAAATCGCGCAGGGGGCCTTCGATGAAGGCGACTTCCGCTGGGCGGCAACGTTGTTGGATCACGCGATCTTCACCGAGGAGAATCATGCCGCGGCCCGCGCGCTGTACGGTGACACCCTCGAGCAGCTCGCCTACGGCGCGGAGAACGCGACGTGGCGCAACTTCTTCCTCTCCGGGGCCACCGAGCTGCGCGACGGCAACTTCGGGGTGGCGACCTCGACGACGTCGCCGTCGATGGTCTCCCAGTTGACGCCGGAGCAGATGTTCGACAGCTTCGCGATCAGCGTCAACGGTCCCAAGGCGTGGGATCTGAACCTCGCCATCGACGTGACTTTCGCCGACGTCGCGACCAACTACCGGCTGTCGCTGCGCAACGGCGTGCTGGTCTACCGCAAGGTGGCGGCCGACGCCGCGACCGCAGGCGCGACCATCACGTTGGCGAACAAGCTGCGGCTGTTGATGTTCGCCGCAGGCGATGCGACGTCACCGGGTCTTGACGTGACGGGTGACGCCACTGCGTTGCCGTCGCTGCTCGGCGTCCTGGACAAGCCGAACCCTGCCTTCAACATCGTCACGCCCTGACTTTCCCGCGCTCGCCGCGCCTCCGCGACACCCTCAACATCCCGCCACCTCTCGCGACGGGGAAGGACTGCCCTGACTCAAGGCAGACCGCCGTCGGCGCGCAGGATCGACCCGGTGGTGAAGCTTGACGCGTCAGACGCCAGAAACAGTGCGGCGCCGATGATTTCATTCGGTTGCCCGGCGCGGCCCAGGGCCAGGTGCCGGAACGGGTTCTGATCGCCATCGAGGTTCCAGGCTTGGCTGACGTCGGTGAGGAAGGGACCGGCCATCAGGGTGTTGACGCGGACGGTCGGGCCGTAGGCCTTCGCCAGCCCTTCGGTCAGCGCGTTGAGCCCTGCCTTGGCCGCGGCATAGGGCAGCATGTCGGGCGCTGGCCGCAGTGAGCCGGTCGAGCTGACGTTGATGATCGAGCCGCCGCCCGCTGCCACCATGCGCGCGCCGAGGAGGGTCGAAAGACGAAACGGGCCCTTCAGATTCAGGTTGACCACCGCATCGAAGAGCCTCTCGGTCACCGAACTCAGTGAATCGTAGAGCGGCGACATGCCCGCGTTGTTGATGAGCACGTCGACCTTGCCGAACCGGTCGTAGGTGGCGTCGACCAATCCGTCGAGTTGCTCCCACCGCCCGACGTGCACCTGATACGGGAAGGCGACGCGCCCCGTCGCGGCCGAGATCTCCTCGGCGGCGACGACGCACGAGTCCAGGTCGCGGCTGGCGATGACGACGTCGGCGCCGAATTGCGCCGCGGCGAAGGCCATCTCACGCCCAAGCCCGCGGCTGCCTCCGGTGACCAGGACCACGCGGTCGGTCAGGTCGAAGAGCTGGTCGGCGTAGCCCACGTCAGGTGTCCTCTTGGGTGCGGCGGGCCGTCTCGCGGATCACGCGGTGGATGAACCCGAGCTTGGCCGTCACCGCAGCGGGAATCTCGAACGGATACAACGGGTTCTTGCCCATCGCGGTGTTCACGCGGTTGAAGAACATCGACATCCACCGCCAGTCGAACAGCAGCCGCTCGATGGGTTCCTCGCCATAGGACTCGAGCGGCACGATGTCACGCGGCGCGGCGAAGCGAACCCGTTCGGCCAGTAGCACCATGCCCGCCTCGCGACTGGTGTCCATGGTGTCGGTGATGTGCAGATAGTGGGCGAAGCACTCGGCGAAGTCCTCCCACGGGTGCATCGTGGCGTATTCGGAGATGAACGACTCACCCCACCCAGCGGGGGCACCAGACTCGTAGTGCCGCGCGATCGCATCGCTGTAGCCGGCGCGCTCGTCGCCGAACAGCTCGCGGCACTGATCGAGATATTTCTCTGCGCCGGAACCGTTTTCGACGAGCGCGTTCTGATAGTAGTGTCCGACCTCGTGACGGAAGTGGCCGAGCATCGTCCGCTACGGTTCGCCGAGCTTCACGCCCAGCGACTCGCGGTAGTCGTCGAGCGATTCGACCAGATCGATGGTGATGACGCCGTTGGCGTGGCCGATGATCACCTTCTTGCCCGTGGTGTAGCTCGACAGCAGATCGAAGGCCAGGCCGCCGTCGTTGCGCCAGAACGGATCGACGGGCAGCCCGATGTCGTCGAGTTGGTAGATCAGGCGGCGTAGCGCGGCGGCCGTCGGCACCAACTTCTCGCGGGCGAGGGTGTCGTCGGCGGCGGGCTCACGGCGGATCAGGGAGTCCGCCAGGCAGCGGCCGCGTTCGTACTCCGTCTGTTCGGCGAGGGCCAACCAGTTGCAGCCGAGCGGGCCGTACTGCGTGCACCGCAACCAGTGCTGGCCATCGATCGTCGCGAGCCGTCGGCGATGGCGACCATCGACTTCGTCGGCAGGTGCAGGCCCAAGGCGGTCCCGCACGTGGCGCACGCATCGGACTCGAACGGGGCGAAGTCGTTGCACACCGGACAGGAGAATGCGCGCACGGGCCCTATGGTGTCACGGTGCAACTGCTATTGGTCCGACATGCACTTCCCCTCCGCAGCGAACCCGGTCAGGGTTCGGACCCCGAGCTGTCCGAGCAGGGCGTCGAACAGGCGAAGCGGCTGCCCGACGCGCTGGCCAGGTTTCCGGTCAGCCGGGTGGTGAGCAGCCCCCAGCGCAGAGCCATCCAGACGGCCCAGCCGGTGGCCGATGCGTTGGGGCTGACCATCGACGTCGATGAGCGCCTCGCCGAGTACGACTACGGCCTGTCGCACTACACGCCGATCGAGGAAGCGTCGCAGGAAGATCTGCAGCGTCTCATCGACGGCCATTTGCCGGGCGACGTGGACGAGGACGCCTTCAAGGCCCGGGTCACGGCCGGGATCGATGACGTCGTCGTCGCCGCCGGACATGACGAGACCGTCGCGGTGTTCAGCCACGGCGGCGTCATCAATGCGCTGGTCCACGAGGCCATGGAGACGAAGAGGCTGTTGTGCGTACAGGTCGACTACACGGGCGTCACCCGGCTGCTGAAGTCCCGCGACGGAAAGCTCGCCGTCGCCGCCATCAATGGCACCGAGCACGTATGGGACCTGCTGCCGCGAAACCAGCGGTGGTAGACAAGTCCGGTGACAACAGACGCTTCCCCGCTGGACGGCCTCGATCTGGGTGCGCTGGACCGCCACCTGCAGTCGATCGGAGTCCCACGCCAGGGTGACCTGCGCGGAGAACTGATCGCGGGCGGCCGGTCCAACCTGACGTTCCTGGTGTTCGACGATGCGTCCAAGTGGGTGCTGCGCCGCCCGCCGCTGCACGGACTGACACCGTCGGCGCACGACATGGCCCGCGAATACAAGGTCGTGGCGGCGCTCGAGGACACCCCCGTGCCGGTCGCGCATGCCGTCACGATGCGCAACGACGACTCGGTGCTGGGAGCGCCGTTCCAGATGGTCGACTACGTGCCGGGCAGGGTCGTGCGTTACTCCGAGGAGCTGACGGCGCTCGGCGATCAGGACACCATCAATGCCTGTGTGGACGCCCTCATCAAGGTCCTCGCGGATCTGCACGCGTTGGATCCGGAGGCCGTCGGACTCGGCGACTTCGGCAAGCCGACGGGGTATCTCGAACGCCAGGTCCGGCGTTGGGGCTCGCAGTGGGACCTGGTACGGACCGCGGACGATCCCCGCGATGCCGATGTGAAGCGGCTGCACGCCGCATTGGAGAAGACGCTGCCTCCGCAGAGCCGGACCTCGATCGTGCACGGTGACTACCGGATCGACAACACGATGCTCGACGCCGTGGACGCGACCAAGGTGCGGGCGGTGCTCGACTGGGAATTGTCGACGCTCGGCGACCCGTTGAGCGATGCCGCGCTGATGTGCGTATACCGCCATCCGATGTTCGACATGGTGCACGCGAATGCAGCCTGGTCGTCGCCCCAGATCCCGTCGGCTGACGAACTGGCGCAACGGTATTCGGTCGCCGCGGGCCAGTCGTTGGCGCACTGGGAGTTTTACATGGCGCTGGCCTACTTCAAGTTGGCGATCATCGCTGCGGGCATTCAGTTCCGCGACCGAATGGGCGGCGGCACGGAGTACGGGGACAAGGTGGGGGAGGCCGTCGCGCCGCTGGTCGCCGCGGGTCTGGCCGAGCTCGCACGCGCCTGAGCTACCTCAGCGCCGCCTTGTAGTTCTTCTTCGCGGCCCGGCGCAGCTGCACGATGCGGACGACGCCCGCGAGGATGGTGACGAGGCCACCGAGTACGGCCGCGGCCAGCAGCGCCACGCCCAGCGGCAGGCTCCACGACCAGCCCAGGAAGTGGAACGTCCCCGACTCGGTGTTCTGGGCGATGAAGATCAGCAGCACGATCAGGACGAGAAAGCCCACGATGAGAGCCGACCACAGGGCTGCAGCCCTGGTGAAGTGGACGGCGTTCTCGGGCGGCGGCGGCTTGATCGATGCGCTGTCGACCGCCGGGACTTCGCCGCGGATCGGATCCAGTGGGCCGGGTGGCCCCGATTCGACGGGCGAGAACTGTGGGTCGGTGCTCATTGCCTTATCTTGCCCCTTTTGCTGGGAATGAAACCGGCGCTACCGGGAAACACCAGTTCGTCACGTCCGCTCATCGCGAGGTAAAGCCGAGCGACATGCGGGCAACCTGGTTAGGGTCGCTCCAAGCAGGTGACGCCGAAAGGACGCTGAAGTGAACCCCGCACGACGAACCAAGCGCAAAAGCAGGCTGGCCGTTCTGGCCGCGGTCCTGGCACTGGTCACTTCGATGCTCTCAGCCTGCGGCAGCTCGAACCCGTTGGGCGGAGGAGAGATCTCGGGCGATCTGAAGTCGATCGCCGTCGGCTCCGCAGACTTCACCGAGTCGAAGATCATCGCCGAGATCTACGCGCAGGCGTTGCAGGCCAACGGTTTCGACGTCCGCCGGCAGTTCGGCATAGGCAGCCGCGAGACTTACGTCCCTGCGGTCAAGGATCACTCGATCGACCTGATCCCCGAGTACACCGGCAACCTGCTGCAGTACTTCGACAAGAACACCAAGGTGACCACACCGGAACAGGTTGAACTCGCCCTGCTGCGCACACTTCCGGGTGATCTGTCGATCCTGACGCCCTCACCGGCCGCCGACACCGACACCGTTTCGGTCAGCCAGCAGACCGCGCAGAAGTGGACTCTCAAGACCATCGCCGACCTCGCGGCGCATTCACCCGAGGTGAAGTTCGGCGCACCGTCGGAATTTCTGAATCGGACCGAAGGCCTGCCGGGGCTCAAGGCAAA
>NZ_JAVROT010000230.1:0-2844 GCF_032162605.1 Mycobacterium sp.
ATGGGCCCGGCTTTCACGCGAACATTCACCGACGCGGGCGCCATCGTCGTCACCCAAGACCGCACGCGTGCTGAAGCCGAGCCACATGCCGAGTATGCAAGGCGCAATCCTGGTGGTGGCACGATCATCGAGGCCGATCTCGCACGACCGGGCGATGTCGATGCGATGTTCGCCGCCATTGACGAGCAATTCGGCCGCCTCGACGTACTGGTCAGCAACTACGGCATCGTCGGTTCGATCCCGTTCGACGAGCTCGACGAGGAACGCGTCCATGACATGTTCGAACAGAACTTCTTCTCGTTCTGCCGCGTCACCCGCGCAGCCGTCACCCGAATGAAACGCCAAGGCGGAGGCAAGATCGTGGCGATCACCGGACTTGCCGGGATTACCGGCACCGCGACTTTGCTGACACCGATCGTCGATGTCGTGCCACCGGCGTCTCTATCGGTCTACGGCGCATCCCGGGGGGCGCAGAACGCGTGGGTGAAAGCGATTGGCGTGGAGCTGGCACCGTTCAACATCAACGTCAACGCCATCGCCCAAGAGAACGTCGACAACAACCTGATGCGCAGCGGTGCCGGAGGGACCGACGAACACTGGAACCAACTCATCAGCCGGATGCCGGGCAAGAAGATGGTGTCGGGCGAAGAGTCCGCCGGCCTGGGACTGTATCTGTGTTCCGAGCTCACGGACACGTTCTACGGCCAAGTGATACCCCTATCCGGAGGTACCTACCGATAACCGGCAGTTCTTCTTTTCACTCATTGTTGAGTGTCCTGGGTGCCTTTGGCGCTGGTGGGTTTAGATGGCGCCATTTGTCCGCACGAATTCGGCGACGGCGGCGCCGATGTCGTCGGGACTGTCTTCCTGGATGAAATGGGTTCCGCGGACGGTGGTCTCGGTCATGTTGGGCCAGGTCCGGACGAACTCGCGGATGCGTCCGCGGATGAGCGCGCCTGGTTCGGCATTGATGAACAGTTTGGGCACATCGGTCTCGGCCAGCCATCTGCTGTAGTCCTCGACCACCGACGTGACATCGGCGGGTTGTCCGTCGATCGGGATGTTGCGTGGCCACGACAGCGTCGGGCGGCGGTCTTCACCTGGGTGGACGTACGGCGCCCGGTAGTGGTCCATTTCTTCGTCGCTGAGTTGGCGCTGTATCGCGCCGGGCAGCACGCCCTCGACGAAGGTGTTCTGTTCGAGCACCAACTTCTCGCCGTCAGGAGAGCGGATGCCCTGAAACACCCCACGGACGTCGTTGGGGAAGTCCGACCAACTTATCGGGGTGACGACGGATTCCATGAACGCGATACCCCGTATCCGGTCGCGGTGCTGGTTGGCCCAGTCGAAGCCCAGCGCCGATCCCCAGTCGTGCAGCACCAGTGTGACGTGGTCGCCCAGATCCAGGGCGTCCCAGAGCCCGAACAGGTAGTCGCGCTGTTCGGCGTAGTGGTAGCGGTCCGGGCCGGACGGGCGCAGCTTGTCCGATCCGCCCATCCCGATCATGTCGGCGGCCACTAGCCTGCCCAGGCCGTGGAGGTGCGGCATCACATTGCGCCACAGATACGACGATGTTGGGTTGCCGTGCGCGAAGACGATGGCGTCGCCCTGGCCCTCGTCGACGTAGGCCATCCGTTTCCCGTTGATCTCGCGATACTGCAGTCGTCCATAGGGTTTCGCTCCGAGCATGTCGTGTCTCCTCGTCAGTTGTTTCTATCGGTTCGGTGTCGGGGGTCTAGCCCACGACCCGTAGTCGCAGGCAATTCCCATCCGATCGGATTGGTCAGCCACACACGGATCGTCATGTGTGCGCGCCGGGCCGGGGCGTCCCAGCCCAGGAGTTTGATGGTCTCGTAGGCGGCGGCTTCGGTGCGCGCATCGATGCACTCACCGATCAGCGTAAGTTCCTGGCTTCTCTCCTTCAGCGGTCGAAGTCGTTCCCGGAGTCGTCCGTCCGTCGACCGTGTTGATCGGAGCGGCGCGCCGGTGCTTCCGCGGAGGCCAGGCTTTGACCCTCGCCTCGCTCACGCGCAACCTTGTCCAGACGGTCAACGAACTCGAAGGAAGAGGCTATTTCGAGGAAGCTTTCGGAAAGGACTGCGTCGATGATCCGTCAGGAACGCCGGGCAGCGGCGCGGGAGGCACGCCGGTCGCGTGGTCAGCACATCGGTCGTCCCAAGGCGCTCGACGAGAACAAAGCCGCTCTGGCGCAACGGATGCACGCCAGCGGTGAATCGGCTAGCACTATTGCTGCGGCACTTGGCGTGAGCCGTGCGACCGTCTATCGGGTGCTCGCCGACCAGCCCGCCTGACCATCCATGCCAGGCATGAGCGCATCAGCCCGGGTGCTGCCGCTGCTTGAGTCGGCTCACGGGCATCGAAGGCAGTGCTGAGGCTGACGATCCACACACAGCTATCCGGTTAGCGACTTACTCTGAGTGCTGTCTCTAGGGCTTTGACGTTCCGCTCGACATCATCAGCTAAGGAGAAAACATGGTGATGAACGTGAAGGTGTCGCCGGATTTGATCGCGGGCGATGTCGACGAGGGGTACGGCAAACTAGCGGACGTTTTCCGCCGAAACATGACCAGCGGCCAGGAGATCGGAGCCGCCGTCGCCGTCTACCGCGACGGTGTGAAAGTCGTCGACTTGTGGGGTGGCTATCGCAACGGCATCACCAAGGCACCGAGGCAAGAGGACACTGCCGTCACCGTGTTCTCGACCACGAAGGGCGTTTCGTCGCTGTCGGTGGCAGTCGCCGCGTCGCGGGGTCTGATCTCTTACGACGCGAAGGTGGCCGCCTATTGGCCGGAGTTTGCCCAGGCAGGCAAAGCCTCAATCACC
>NZ_JAVROT010000231.1:0-4160 GCF_032162605.1 Mycobacterium sp.
CCTTCGCGGGGGTCGACGTCGACCCCGCCCGCGTCCGGGAGGTCGCGTCGTTCATCCCCGGCGCGATGCGCGGCCTGGCCTCGGAGCGTCAGCTGGGTTCGTACTACGACCTTGGCCTGGCCAGGCGCGGGTTGACCAACGCGATCGTCGCGTATCTCGAACCGCCCCGCCGTTAGCCCACGCCAGCCGCCCTACCGCAGCGCATGCCGCAAGTGAACGTTATGCCCACTCTCTAACAGTGGTTACTATCAGTGGCAAACAGCCGCGCACCCGTGCTCGGCATGGACCGAAGTTGGCGAGGTTGACGATGAGCGGCTCAGCGCTCTTCATCGCGGTTTTTCTCGCGTGCCTGGTCGAGGCCGTCGAGGCCCTGACGATCATCCTTGCGGCAGGCACTGCGCGCGACTGGCGATCAGCGCTCACCGGCGCACTCACCGGGGTGGTGGTTCTGGCGGCCGTGATCGCCGTTGTGGGACCGGCGATATCGGCGATTCCCCTGGACGGGCTCCGCCTCGTCATCGGCGGACTGCTCCTGATCTTCGGGCTTCAATGGCTGCGCAAGGCGATCCTGCGGGCAAGCGGCAACAAGGCCCTTCACGACGAGACATTGGCTTATCAGGCCACTCTCGCAAAGGCACGTAGCGCCCCCGTGGCCGCGCGGACCCTGGTGGCCGACTGGTACGCCTTCACGCTGTCATTCAAGGGCGTCATGCTGGAGGGCCTCGAGGTGGCATTCATCGCGCTCACCTTCGGCGCCAACCAGGGCAGTATTCCTCTGGCTGCCCTCGCCGCGACGGCAGCCGTCCTTCTCGTGGCGGCGGCGGGCTTCGCCATCCGCGCACCGTTGTCGCGAGTGCCGGAGAACGCCATGAAGTTCGTGGTCGGAGTGATGCTGACCGCCTTCGGGATCTATTGGGGCGCCGAAGGCGCCGGCGCGCACTGGCCGGGCGAGGACATCGCTCTGCTGATCCTGATCCCCGCGATTGCGCTGTACGCACTGCTGTTGGTAGCTCTGTTCAGGCGTCGCGCACCCGTCACCACGGCTGCCGATATTCCTGCGGCCCAGGAGGATTGATCGTGAACAAGGTTCGTGCGTTCTTCGCGTTCTGGTACGACTTCATCGTCGGTGACGACTGGCGGGTGGCCCTGAGCATCGCGGTTGCCCTCGCTGCCACCATCGCAGTGAATCGCCTCACCGGCACCGCTCCGTGGTGGATCGTGGTCGTCGCAGTCATCGCCGTACTGCCCATCAGCATCTTCGGGGCGACGCGACGCCAACCGTGAGGGCTCCGTCCGTCAACGGCCCTCGTCCTCCTCGACGTACACCCGAGCGGCATACAGTTCCAGCGCCTCGCCACAGGCGTCCAGCGCCTGTGCGGTCTCGGCTTGCCTGGGGGCGCCGTACACGTCGCGCGCCCGTACCTTCTCGTGCCAGTTCCGCAGCTTGACCAACTCGACTTCGTTCTCCTCGAGCTCACCGTAGGTGAAATGGTTTGCGGCGTACTCTTTTTCGAGACCAGCGTGAAAGTCCACGCATTTGTCCAGGATCTCCTCGTACTCGCTGTCCCGCGCCGCCTCGAACAACGCCACCACGTCCTGCCCGCCGACCACCGCCGAACAGGACAGAAGCACCGCCGAACCATCCATCTCGAGAATCTCGCGCCGCAGTTTGCGGAGCGCGCGCTCGGCACCCTCGCGGGCAGGTAGGGCCGCGGCCGAGTTCTGTAGATAGACCGCGCCCAGCGACTTCAAACGTCGCCACACGGTGGCGCGCAGTCGCGTCGGTTCGGCGGGGATCCGATAGACCAGCAGGAGCCAGTTCTCGCCGTCCGCGGCAGTCGACGGCGGCTCCTCGGCATGGTCCCCGGTCGCGCTCATCAGGTCAGTCTGCATGAGTGCCACTCAAGCTGTTGCTTGCCGGCCGACCTCAGCGTCTTCACAGCTTCGCGCTGCAACCGTGGCCTCCATCGTCGCGCCAACCACGGCGGCGTCGTGAGAGGAGAACTACCGAGATGCAGATACGCCACACCGTGGCAGCCGGTTTCGCCGTCGCGCTACTGCTGCCCGGTGCGGGCGCGGTCGCAGCGGCTCACCCACTGACCGGGCCAGCGCCACAGGGCCCGACCGTCACCAGCGGACCCGACGTGCCCGGCGCTCCCGACTCGCCGGAGCCGGGCGACACACCGGACCAAGCCGACGCTGCCGACGTCCCAGGGCAGCCCGACATCCCCGAACCGGGTGACACACCCGACGCACCAATACCGACGCCATAATCGGACCGGCGAACGGATCGCGGTCGGCACGCCGAGAGCTCCACGGCGCGCCGGCCGCACCTTCCGGCCGGCCGACACTGGTCACCCCAACCCGAATAGCAGAGGATGAGACGCGTGAAGGTCCTGATCGTCGAGGACGAACCCCGGTTCGCCGCGACCCTCGCCATGGGCTTGCGGGCCGAGGGCTTCGTCGTCGTGCACGCCTCCAACGGCGTCGACGGGCTGTGGGAGGCCACCGAGCACCAGTACGACGTCATCGTGCTGGACATCATGTTGCCGGGTCTGAACGGTTACGAAGTATTGCGGAAGTTGCGCGCCGCCGAAGTGTGGACGCCCGTCCTGATGCTGACCGCCAAGGACGGCGACTACGACCAGACCGACGCGTTCGATCTTGGCGCTGACGACTACCTGAGCAAGCCGGTCGCCTTCATCGTGCTGCTCGCGAGGTTGCGCGCGCTGATGCGTCGCGGCGCTCCCCAGCGCCCGGTCGTGCTGACCGCGGGCACGCTGACTCTCGACCCCGCACGTCGTGTGGTGCAGCGCGATTCGACACCGATCGAACTGACCCCGCGCGAGTACGGCGTCCTGGAGTACCTGATGCGACACAAGGACGCCGTCGTCACGAAGAACGACATGCTGCAGCACGTGTGGGACGCCCATTACTCAGGACCGGACAACGTCGTCGAGGTCTACGTCGGCTACGTGCGCCGCAAGATAGACGCACCCTTCGGTACCAACACGATTCAGACGATCCGCGGTGCGGGTTACCGCTTGGACTCCGGTGAGTACTCCAGCGGCAGCTGAACCGTCACCAGCGCACCACCACCGGGACGATCACCTATCGTGACGCTGCCACCATGTGCGGCAACGACTTCGGAGACAATGGCCAGACCGAGTCCGGTGCCGCCACCGCTGCGCGCGCGATCGGAGTCAAGTCGGACGAACCTGTCGAACACGCGAAGCCGATCCGCCTCGGGAATTCCCGGCCCGTCGTCGCTCACCGTCAGGATCGCGTAGCCGGCTTCCGGACCGACCCTCAGTTCGACTCGCGAGGTGGCGTGCCGTGCCGCGTTCTCGAGCAGGTTGCGCAAGACCCGCGACAGTCCACCCGGGTCACCCACCAGGCGCGTCGGCGCCAGATCGGCGTCGATGGTCGACTTCGTCTCTCTGAGCAACCGCCCCATCTCATTGGATGCGACGTCGTCGAGGTCGACGTCTCTGCGCCGCAGCGTGAGTCCACGTTCGTCGGCACGTGCCAGAAGCAGCAGATCCTCGACGAGGGACTCCATCCGCCGTGCCTCCGGCCGCAGGGTCGAATCCGCCAGCTCCTCGTTGAGGAGATCCGGGTGAGCGGCCGCGACGTCGAGAGCGGAGAGAATCGCAGCAACCGGGCTACGCAACTCGTGGGACGCATCGCCGACGAACCGCCGCTGAGCATCGTGGCCCGCCTCGATGCGAGCCAGCATCTCGTTCATGGTCACGGCAAGCGCGGAGATCTCGTCGTGGTTGGCCGGAACCGGGACGCGCTCGGCGAGATCGGAGGTGCTGATGTCCGCGACCCTCGTCCGGATCGCGTCGACCGATCGAAGTGAGCGCGCCACCAACAGATACGTGACGATTGCCGACACCGCGGTGACGAGCGGTGCGGCTCCCGCCAGCAGCACCAGAACCGTCTTGACCGTCGACTCGACCGCCTCACTGCCGGCACCGACCAGAACCGTGTAGCTGCCGCCTGCTCCATCCACGGTCTGACCGCTGATACGCATGTCTCCGTCGACCGCCACGTGGTCGCGGATCCCCACCACGAGCTTGGCGCCGATGGTGTCCGGCGCTACCAGCGGCGTGCCGGGTGCGGTCTGCGACCGCTGAACCACGACTCCGGCCTGG
>NZ_JAVROT010000232.1:0-4532 GCF_032162605.1 Mycobacterium sp.
AAACGATGCGGCGGAACGTGTCCCGCCAAGTGGCGCCGCTCATCTTGGCCGACTCTTCCAGCTCGGCGCCGACCTGGGCCAGTGACGAACCCGAATAGCGCATGCCGTACGGCAGGTACCGGGTGACGTAGGCGATGAACAGGATCACCAGCGTGCCGTAAATCGGCAGCGGGGACCGCAGGTAGATGAAGATCAGCGCGACACCGAGCACCAGCCCGGGCATCGCGAGCGGAAAGCTGGCCAGCAGCTCGAGCACCCGGCGGCCACGGAACTTCGACTTCAGGACCAGCCAACTGATCACGGCGGTGAACAGCATGACGGCGGTGGCGCTGGTCAGCGCCAGGAAGGCGGAATTCTTGATCGACTCGACGACCCCACGGGTCTGGAACAACTCGGTGTAGTTGCTCAGCGTGATCGTCTTCAGCGGCGCGATGCCGGGAGTCTGATAGTACGGCAGCAACGACATCCACAGCAGGATCAGCAGCGGCGCGACAACCGCGATCAGGAAATACACCACGAAACCGATCGACACCGGCCACCGCCACGCGCCCAGGTCCATCGGGCGGGGCCGGAATCCCTTACCCGTCACGGTCTGGAAGCGCTCGCTGCGCCGGTTCAGGTACTGCACCAGCAGCAGACCTGCCACTGTGATCAACAGCAGGCTCAGCGAGTAGATCGACGCCTGGTCGTACTTGATCGGATAGGTGTGCAGCGCGTCGTAGATCCGCGACGTGAATACCCAAGTCCCCGATGGCATGCCGAGCACCGCGGGCGTCTCGAAGGACTCCAGCCCGCGCACCACCATGATGAGCACCGCACCCAGTAGTGCAGGGCGCACCAGGGGAAGCGTGACCCGCCGGACTGTCTGCGGCACGCTGGCGCCGCTCATCATCGCGGACTCCTCCAACGACGGATCGGTGGACTTGAATGCGGCGAACATCAGCAGGAACACCAGCGGCGAGAGGTGCAGGCCGTCGATCAGGATCATTCCAGGTAGCGAGAATGCGTCCGGGACAAGGAATCCCATGCCCATCAAGCCGAATATCTTCTTGATGACCCCGACGTTGCCGCCGATCAGGTACACCCACGAGATGGTGTAGAGGATGCCGGGAACGATCAGCGGCACGATTGACGCCGCGTACAGCAGGGGCTTCAGCGGCGCGTTGGAGCGGACGCAGAAGAATGCCAAGGCGGTGCCGGTGAGCGTGCTGACCAACGCCGAGCCGCCGGCGAAAAGGAACGAGTTGAGCAACATCTCCGAGGTGCCCGGGACGTTGTAGGCGGCGGCGATGTTGCCGAGCCCGAAGCCGTCTCCGGTGGTGAGCCCGCGCCAGACCAGATAGACGAGCGGCGACAGAACCAGGTAGCCCAGCACGACGATGATCAGCAGGCCGAGCGCCCATAGCCCGACGGGGCGCCGGGTTGCGCCCCTGGCCAGGGCGGTCGGGCGTGGAGCAGTCTCCGGAACCTCGGGCGCCAGAAGCTGGGTCACCCTTTGCCTCCGTTATGAACGACGGTCTGCCACAGGTCGTTCCAATCGGAGTACTGCTTCGAGATGGCCTCGACATCGGTCTTGATCGGTTGGATATCCACTCCGCCGAAGCTCGAAGCAGCCATCTTCTCATTACTCGGGGTGCGGTCGTCGTCGATGAACGCCTGCTGGCCTTGCGGGCCCAGGACGAAGTCCTGAAGCAGCAACGCACCAGCAGGATTGGCCGAGGCGCACGGCACCGCTATGCCCGTGACCTCGGCGACGACCGGAACCTTGACCGGGACGAACTGCAGGGGCGCGCCCTTGCCCTGGAGTTCGCGGATACGGTGAATGAAGTTGTTCGCGGCGATCCCGTACTGGCCCGCCACCACGAGGTCGGTGGTGGTGGTGTGGCCATCGGTAATGGCGGCGTTTGCGGCGATGTCCTTGAACAGCTGAACGGCCTGGTCCTTGGTCATACCCTGCGTCTGCAGGTAGTTGACCAGCGAGGCGAACCAGAAGACGTCGCTGCCCTCCAGCGCCAGCTTGCCCTTGAATCGCGGATCTTTCAGGTCCTCAAGCGACTGGGGCGCCGCGTTGTCGGCGATGACCGACGTGTTCCACACGGGGACGATGTAGCTCAATCGGTCACCGGTGAAGTTGGCGAACTTGGCGCTGGCGGTGACACCGTCCAGGAAGGGCGAGTCGGCCGGTGCCAATAGCTTGTTCTGGTCCAGGATCGCCATCTCCAGCGAGTCCAGTTCGATGATATCGGCCCCCGCGAAGTTGGCCTGAGACTCCTGCAGGACGCGTTCGCGGATCTGTTCGCTGCCTGCGCGGTACACACTGACGTGCAGGCCGTCGTACTTCTTCTCGAATGGGTCGGTGATCACCGTCGGGTCGTTGACCTCGGTATAGAGGTTGATCGTCCCGTTGTCCGCGTTCTTGGCCTGCTCCAGCAGCGTCCGCTCGCGATCCTGAGGGGACTTCCCCTTCAGCGCGTCCTCGAGCTTGATCGTCGCACTGTTCGCGCACTTGTCGGTGCCCTGCGCCGAATTGGAGTCCGAGTCACCGCCTGGCGCCGAACAGGCCGCAACGAATAAGGACAGCGAGACTAGGCAAGCGATCATCCCCCGACGCGGGGCGTGTTGTACTAGCGACATCGCAGTGTGCTCCTCAGTGAGTGGGGTTGGTTGGGATCGGGCGGTGAAGTTGGGTTTCACGAGCGGGCGCCATCGTGAGTGGTGTGCCGGCTTGCTGGTAGGCGGCCATCCAGGCGATGCTTTCGTCGAAAGAGACGACGTCGCCATACTTCTGGTCGATGTCGAACAGGTTCATCGCGCGGGTCGACTCGTGGCGGTCGTAGACACACTCCTCAACGACGATCATGTGCAGCCGGTTCGCGCACCCGTCGGTGACGGTGGCGCGCACGCAGCCGCTGACACTCTCACCGCAGACAATGAGCGTGTCGATGCGTTGCGCGATCAGATGCGCCAACAGTGGCGTGCCGAAAAACCCACTGGGACCGGTCTTTTTGAGCACCACCTCACCCGCGATCGGTGCTGCCTGATCGATGAAGTCGAACCGCCTGCGGTACCGGTCGAGTTGCTCGGGTGAGCGGCCGCCCAGGCTGTGCCGCCCGCGCAGGATGGCTCCCCAAGCGGGAATGCCCGATTCTTCCTCGGCCAGACCGGTCAGGTGGATCACCGGGATCTGGGCCCCCCGGGCCACCGACAGCAATTCGGCGACCTTGCCGGCTGCGGCCCAGCCGGCTAGGCCGGTACTGGCCGGCCAGGTCTGGATCGCGTCGAGCAGCCGCTCCGGTGTGTCACCCAGCGCCTTCCGATAGTTGTCCACGGACAGCACAGCAGGGGTGCGGCCGAACCCTCGGCGCCGGGTGGGCGGAGACGCTGCCAGGTGCGCCTTGTCTTGCTCGGTCAGGAAGCGATCCCAAACCCGTCCAGCCATGACTCTCCGTCCTCTGCCGTATCTGACTTAAGATTCTTGATATTGGATCCAAACTTAAAGGGGACAGTGCTTCTGGTCAAGCATTAGGCGAAATCGGAAATGCGCTGTTTACCTAGGGGCGTCAATGGCGTGACGGCGACAACGATGGTCGCTCCGGCACACGGAGAAGGGATTTTACGACGTGTCCAAGGGTGAGCCGGTCCAGCGAAGTCGTGGAAACGTCGCGGCCGAAGCGACCTGCTGCGCTCATTTCGGCATTACCCGAACATGCGGATCTACCTCGCGGGGCACTGCGTGAGTCTCGTCGGTACGTGGTGGGTGCAGCGCGTCGCGCGGGACTGGCTGATGCTAGAGATCACCGATAGGGGCACCGCGCACAAGCTACGCCGACCCGTACGACGACGAACTGGTACGCGCACCAAAATTAGCTGCTGAACTGCAGTGATGCTTTGTGGCCAGGGCCGGGATCGAACCGGCGACCTTCCGCTTTTAGGTCGAGGATTCTCGACACGCCGCGGTGGTTGCCAATCGTTCTGTGTCACAACGTGGTTGGGAACTTCATACTTCCGGTAGGTTCTCGACGATTCTCGGCGCGTTGCGGGTATAAGCGACGAATAAGCGTCAATTCGTGACGGTGGCCAGGCGCAGGTCCCCCACTCGGGTTCCAGAGGTTCCGGTTTGGCTGCCCTTGCCGGGAAAGGAGCCCACGCAAAGGGACGCTGTGACGCTTCGACGCAATCCGATAGGGTCGCTAATCTCGTTTCCAGCAGACCCATCGGATGCCTTGTAATCCAGGTCGCAGGTTTGATCCCTGCCGGGGGCGGCAGGTCAGGACGCGTTTATGGTGCGTTCGGGCAACTACCTGGCAATAGTGGTCCAATTGAACGCGTCGGGCAAGTGCAGGCGGCTCTTGCCGGTGCCGGTGTCGCGCTGGTTCGAGCTCTTCGACCGCGCGCACGGCGATGTCCGACAGCAGCCGGATGGTCGCGGTGACGACGAATCGGCGATCCAGACGCGCGGGCAGGTCGGCCGGGCCGGCCGCTCGTCGCCGGGCACGGCAGGCAGCCAGGATGCGCGCCGCGACCAGCGTGGG
>NZ_JAVROT010000233.1:0-6561 GCF_032162605.1 Mycobacterium sp.
GAAGTTCCAGGATTTGGGCACCGAGCATCTGGTCTTTGATTTCCGGTTCAAGTTCGACCGGTTCTTCGACCAGATCAAACTCTTGGGCCAGGAAGTCCTACCCCACCTCCGCGGCTAACCCACCAACGCGGTCTATTGAAGAAGGCCATGACGTTGATCAGGCCTGGTGCGGAGTTGCGACGCCGACGGCTGACGGCGTGCTGCGGCTCAGCGTCACGGGCAGACCTGGATCGAAGGTGTCATCCATCACCCGTTGAACAGCAATCGACGTCAAACCTTTGTCGAGCCGAGCCCCAAACTCCGGGTGCTCTGAACAGATCGCCCGAAGGCATTGCAGCAGAAGAAAAGCGAAGTTAGACGAGACGGTTTCGATGCCGAGGTGTCCGCCTTACCGCGGCGGAGGTCGCGGGTCTTGAGTCGGTAGCTGTCTCCTTTGAGGTGAGAACGTCGGCGTGGTGGACGAGGCGGTCGATCATGGCTGCGGCGACGACGTCGTGGTCGTCGAACGCTTCGCCCCAGCGGCCGAACTGCTTGTTGGACATGACGATCAAGCTGGGCCGCCCGTAGCAGGAGGACACCGGTTGAAAGAACAGGTTCGCGGCTTCTGGGCTCGGTAAGCCGAAGATCAGTCGCAAGGGGCCGAAATTCAGACGTCGACACGGGGGTATCTTTCAGGCGTCGCCGACACTCGGGCGGGTGGCGCGGTGTGCGGCTCGGGGGCAGATGCGAGTAGGACGCGCCGCTTCGAGGCAGCGAGGCTAGTCAGATCTTCAGGTGCGGTGGCGCTAGCCCAGGGGGCCTTGCCCCGAAGCCTTACGTCAAGGCTGTTCTTCACCCCACGGCGGGGGTTTGTCTCTCGGGTGGCAAACACTCACATAAGCCATGACTGAGACGATGCCCATGAGGACTACAGCAATGCTGATGACGATAAAAATGTCCCTCACGAGGCGAATTATTCCACGGGAGCGCGGGTTTCGCTCCGCAACGAAACAACGAAACCAGCGCTGAAAGCGTTTGCGATCACTTTCGGCGACCGATTCCCGGCAGCCGACAAAATTCAATGAAAACCGCCGGAACCACCGTTGAAGAGATAGCCCCACGCGGACCGCAGCCGCTACGTCGACGGCCTAGAACCGTAAAGCCAACGCTTCCAAATAGAACCGATGCGAGCGGGCGTCGTCTGTCAGTGATTGGGGTGACATCGTGGTGATCTCCTTGGTCGGCGGTCCGGTGATTAGCTCCCCGGATGTGCTTCGCGGGTGAGGTGCCCTGCTGGCCTGCGAGGTTTCAAGTCGCGGGCACCGGTTCGCGGTGTGTGGCGTCGCCCCGGATGTGGCGGCGTCGGTTCAACCCCCTCGATTGACACGCCCATGGCGTGTCGGCGCTGGGCAGTGTGGTGGCCGTCGGGCTATTCCGGCGACCATCAGCTTCCTGTTCACCACACCGGGCATCGGCGAGGAGTCCGCGGGCGGCGTCCCGCTGCTGTCGATGACCGGCCAGTTCCTGGTCAAGGACGTTGCGCTGCTTGGCATCGCGGTGTAGACGCTGGCCGATGCGCCGCGTGGCCCCCGGATGGCAAGCCATGCCTGAGCGGGTGAGCGATTTCGCCGGGCTGCGCGCGTTGTTCATCAACTGCACGCTTCAATAAGCCGCCCGAGCCCAGCAATGCGCAGGGCCTGATCAGCATCAGAACCGTGATCAGGGACGCGGGATGTTGGTACGACGTCGCCAATCCACGATACCGTCGTCGTGAACCGGACCGGTACACACCCGCTGTCGGATGTGCACCGTGACCAGCGTGCGCCCCGGCCAGGCCTAGACCCGTTACGAATCCGGCTACCCCGGAGCCCAGAACGACCCGATGGACCAGGTGATCCGGCGATGACGGTCTTCTTCGACGCGCAATGCCAGCTGAGCAATCACCTGTTCGGCCGACGTGTAACCTGTCGCGGGCGGGCTCAGTCGGTGGCGAACGACGCGATGTGATCGATCACGGTGTTCAGTGCGGTCTCGAGTGGCTCGCCGTCGCGCAGCGTCTTGGTGAGCAGCAGTCCACCCTGCAGCGCAGTCAAAAGCGTCGTGGCCAGCTTGTCGACATCGGCGACCGGCGCGAGCTCGCCGCGGTCCTTCATGGAGGCCAGACCACCACGGATGGCGCCCTGCCACCGCCGGTAGCCGGCCACGATGTCTTCTCTTGCCGCGCTGTCACTCTCGGCAAGCTCGCTGGCCAACGAGCCCAATGGGCAGCCGCCCCGGAAGTCCTTGGAGCGCTGGACGTCCACGATGACTTCCGCCCAGCCGCGTAACGCATCGAAGTCATCGAGGCGGGCGAGCAGGGGCTCCTGGAACCCGAGGATCTCGTCGCTCCAGTATTCGATGACGGCGCGGGTAAGGGCGCGCTTGTCGACGAAGTAGTGGTAGACCTGCGACGCGCTGACGCCAGCGGCGACCTGGACGTCCTCGGTGCTGGTGCCGGCAACCCCTCGCTCGTACATCAGGACAGCGGCAGCGGCCACGATTCGGTCCCGGGGGGCCTGGCCCTTCCGGGTAATCATCATTTGAGGCTACCGATTCTGGAGTTGACAATCCAAAATTGGAGGCGTTTTGTGGAGTGATCAATCCAATACATCTGCGGGAGGCGATCGCATGACGACCCACACACCGACCATCGCGGAGCAGTCGGAAGCGATTGCAGCAGGATCCGCCGGGAAGTTGCCGGCCGAGGTCTTGGCCGCCTTCGCCGCCGATCAGGCCACGCTGAACGCTCAAGGTGTGCCGAGCGAGGTCGTAGCGCCAGGAACCGTCATGCCCGACGGCGACCTGCTCGACGTCCACGGGGCGCCCACCTCCCTGGATCGGTTGCGCAGCGGCAAGCCTGCCGTGTTGGTCTTCTACCGCGGGGCGTGGTGCCCGTACTGCAACATGACCTTGCGTACGTATCAGGCCGAGCTGGTGCCTGCGCTCACCGATCGAGGCTTCGAGTTGATCGCCGTCAGCCCGCAGAAGCCCGACGGCTCGCTGAGCTCAGCCGAGTCCAACGAACTGACCTACTCCGTGGCGTCCGATCCGGGCAATCAACTCGCCGTCGCGCTTGGCATCCTGACCGAACCTTCCGCTGATGCCGTTGCGGGACAGGTCAAGCTGGGGCTCGATCTCACCGATGTCAATGCCGACGGTGGGAAGACCCTGCCGATGCCCACGGTCGTCGTGGTCGACGCTGCGGGCATCGTCCGGTGGATCGACGTGCATCCCAACTACGCGAGCCGTAGCGAGGTATCCGCCATCCTGGCCGCCGTCGATGCGGTGAGCTGAATTCAGTGCCGCACGAGGTGTTCCTCGTCGCCGGCGCCAGCTACCGCTCGTCAGCACCCTTGCGCGGCGCAAAGTTGGAGGGCGAACATCGGCAACCGGAGATCGTCTGTGTGCAAGGCCCGTTCGAGTGTGTGCCGCGGCCGCTCCCACGTTCGGGGGTGTCGCTGGGCGTAGCGCGACAGCGTTGCGTCGGCGGCGTCGGGGGGAGCAATGTTACGTCCTCGATGCTGCAGTAGGAGCATCCGGTGGCCGGGTAGAAACCCAATTCGCAAGCCGTACAACAATATCGGCGCTCGGACCAGCCGCCGAGTCTGCAGCATTCTGCCCATCATCGCGGACAGCCGGTCTGCTGAAGCCATGCCGTTACCGCCCCGGACCGTTGAGGCTGCGGTGATGCAGAGCGGCGAGTCGGGCGTTGTACGCCGCCAAGGCCGCATCGTCGTCGTCCAGGTCGATCGAGCCGTCGGTGTCCGCATCGGTTCCGAGGGTTGCGTTCCACCGGACCCCGTCCAGCCACGGCCCGAGACTCGTACTCACGCGATCGCCACCGGCGACCCACAGACCCCCGATGGCGACCATCAGGATCATCATCAGCCCGTCGCCACCGAACCACATGATGGCACCTGCCGTGGATTGGTCGGCTAGCGCCGATGGTCCCCAATCACGAGAGGCGGAGTACGCCGGTGCGAGCGCGGTATTGGTCATCATCAACACGATCCCGACCATGGTGTCGGGGAACATGCAGATCGCAAGGATGATGAACCGCAGTAGATGGGCCAGGGGCGGATCGGTGGTCAGTTCGTCGCCGGCCAGCGGAAGCAGCAGCAGGTAGCCGGCGACCAGATACAGGATCAGCTCACCGTCGTGAATCCACATGTGCTGGCTCATCGCCTGCTGAAACCCGGTCAAGTGGGTCAGAACCAGCACCGCCGCATAGAACGGGACGGTGAATCGCGGCGAGATCAGACCACGGAACACCCGTCCCGCGCGGATGCCGTCGACGCGGGCGCGAGTCGCCTGTCCACCTGCCTCGTGCAGAAGTCGGATCGGTTGCGCCCACACCAGTAGTGCGGGCACCACCGTGATGAGCATCAAGTGCACGATCATGTGCACCCAGAACAACTGGTGACTGTAGACCGCAAGGGCGCTGTTGACGACGAGGATGAGAACGGCCACTGCCCATAGCGCGGAGACAGTCCGCAATATGGGCCACGGGTGGCCATTGCGGCGAAGTCGAATCAGCAGTGCGAGATATCCCGCCACCCCGAATGCGATCAGCAGGTCGGCCACGGGGGAGGACGTCCAGGTCGTCAGCAAGGCGGTGCCGGTGGGCGGGGCGGGGTCCATCGTCATGGCGTAGCCGCGCATGGACTGTTCACCATTGCAGTATGCAATAGTTGTCTATGGGGTTGGTGCCAGGTTCACGAAAGACGGCTGGCGGCCCAGAGATGCATCTGGAAGGGGAGTCCCATGCCAGCCCGCAGCGATCACGGAGCCGACGAGTCGGTGGACGCCATCACCGACGCGCTGCTCACGGCCTCCCGCCTGCTGGTGGCTATCTCGGCGCGCTCCATCGCCGATCTCGATGTGACGTTGACGATTCCGCAGTTCCGGACGCTGGTGATCCTGTCTACCCGGGGCCCGGTAAACCTCGCGACACTGGCGGGACTGCTCGAGGTTCGGCCTTCCACCACCGGCCGGATGGTGGATCGACTGGTCGGTGCGGGCCTCATCGACCGGCAACAGCATCCCGACTCACGCCGTGAAATGGTCGTCGATCTGACCGTGCGGGGCAGGGAGGTGGTGGCTTCGGTCACCGCGGGCCGGCGCCGGACGCTCGCCGAGATCGTGGTGAACATGCCCAACCGTGAGCGCCACGGCCTGATCCGCGCGCTGACCGCGTTCACCAAGGCGGGCGGCGAGCCCGCCGCCGTGCTGGAAATCGATGGATTCCTCGTCTGACAACGCGCCGATGCTCAGCTGGCGCCCAGAGACAACGGATGGGAGTGAATGTCGGTGTTGGGAAAGATCTTTGCCACGTGTCTGACACTCGGTTGCCTCGCCAGCGCATGTGCAAGTCATCCGCCGGGCTACCCGACCCCTGCGTCGCCGCAGGCGGCCAGTCCGTCGGATCTTGCCGCCACGGCCACCCGCGGTGGGGAGATGGGCGCATTGACCGCGCGCGGCGTCGTGAATGCCCTCAACAGAACGGGTTTCGCCGCGGCGAAACCTGTCGACACCACGGCGCAGGAGTGCCCCGCCGCTGGGTGCGACCAGTCGATCGTGACCGATACCCTGCGGGTCAAATCCTTTCAAACCACGGCGCGAGCGCAGGCCTACGCCGGGGACCACGGTCTCGACCAGGTCGAGACCATCGTCGTCGCGTTCGCACCACCCGTGCCGAAGGCCGAGCAGGCTCGCTACTGGGCGCAAATCCAATCGCTAGTGGGGTGAATCCACGCCGCCACTGTCGAAGTCCGACACCTGGTCGCTGCGGCCCTGCCGTCAGGTCTGTACCGGCAGTGACGCAGTGTCCTCGTCGTCGCTCGGCGGAGCCGGAGGTGGCGTCTTCCGGAAGTGGTGGTCGCCACGGGGATAGACGACCTGCGGCCACCAGAACCACCGGCCCAGCAGCGTTGCGATTGACGGCATCAGCAGGGAGCGCACGATCAAGGTGTCCACCAAGAGCCCGATTGCGATCGTGGTACCCATCTGGGCCAGCACGATCAGCTTGCTAAACGACATCGCCGCCATGGTGGCCGCGAAGACCAGCCCGGCGGATGTCACGACGCCGCCCGTGCCTGCCATGGAACGGATGATGCCGGTATTCAAACCGGCGTGGATCTCGTCCTTGAACCGGGAGACCAGCAATAGGTTGTAGTCCGATCCCACCGCCAGCAGGATGATCACGGACATCAGCATGACCAGCCACTGCACCTGAATGCCGAAGAGGTCCTGCCAGAGCAGCACCGAGATGCCGAATGACGCGGCGATCGAGCTGGCTGCCGTTCCGACTATGACGAGCGCTGCTACCGCGGCTCGGGTCAGGATGAGCATGATCATGAAGATCAGCGTCAGGGCGGATACCACGGCGATCATCAGGTCGTACTTGGCGCCGTCGGACATGTCCTTGTAGGTGGCCGCGACCCCGCCCAGATAGATCTTGGCGTTCGAGAGCGAGGTCATCTTCAAGGCGTCCTGCGCGGCCTTGCGTTCGGAATCGACCCTGGCGATGCCCTCGACGGTCGC
>NZ_JAVROT010000234.1:0-28171 GCF_032162605.1 Mycobacterium sp.
GCAAGGTGCCGGAACATACGGGTAGCGTCGGGAGCACACCCGAGGTGATCCACCAAACCGAGACATACCGACGGCGATCAGGAAAGTAGGGCCGCAGGACAATGGCGCGTATCGGAGACGGCGGTGATCTGCTGAAGTGCTCATTCTGCGGAAAGAGCCAAAAGCAAGTCAAGAAGCTCATCGCGGGACCCGGTGTGTACATCTGCGACGAGTGCATCGACCTCTGCAACGAGATCATCGAAGAGGAGCTCGCCGACGCCGATGACGTCAAACTCGACGAGCTGCCCAAGCCCGCCGAGATTCGCGAATTCCTCGAGGGCTACGTCATCGGTCAGGACACCGCCAAGCGCACGTTGGCCGTCGCGGTCTACAACCACTACAAGCGAATCCAGGCTCAGGAGAAGTCGCGCGACTCGCGCGCGGAGCCCGTCGAGCTGGCCAAGTCCAACATCTTGATGCTCGGTCCCACCGGCTGCGGCAAGACCTACCTGGCCCAGACCCTCGCCAAGATGCTCAACGTTCCCTTTGCGATCGCCGACGCCACGGCGCTGACCGAGGCCGGGTATGTCGGTGAGGACGTCGAGAACATTTTGCTCAAGCAGATCCAGGCCGCCGACAATGACGTAAAGCGCGCCGAGACCGGCATCATCTACATCGACGAGGTCGACAAGATCGCCCGCAAGAGCGAGAACCCGTCGATCACGCGCGACGTCTCCGGTGAGGGCGTGCAGCAGGCACTCCTGAAGATCCTCGAGGGCACGCAGGCGTCAGTCCCGCCGCAGGGCGGCCGCAAGCACCCGCATCAGGAGTTCATCCAGATCGACACCACGAATGTGCTGTTCATCGTGGCGGGTGCGTTCGCCGGGCTGGAGCGGATCGTGTCCGACCGCGTCGGCAAGCGCGGTCTCGGCTTCGGCGCCGAGGTCCGCTCGAAGGCGGAGATCGACACGCAGGACCACTTCGCCGAGGTCATGCCCGAGGACCTGATCAAGTTCGGCTTGATACCGGAGTTCATTGGGCGCCTGCCGGTCGTGGCGTCGGTGACCAACCTGGACAAGGAATCTCTGGTCACCATCCTTTCGCAGCCGAAGAACGCGCTGGTGAAGCAGTACGCTCGGCTGTTCGAAATGGACGGTGTCGAGTTGGAGTTCACCCCCGACGCGTTGGAGTCCATCGCCGACCAGGCCATTCACCGCGGCACCGGTGCTCGCGGGTTGCGTGCCATCATGGAAGAGGTCCTGCTGCCGGTGATGTACGACATCCCCAGCCGCGACGACGTCGCCAAGGTCGTGGTGACCAAGGAGACCGTCGAGGACAACGTTCTCCCGACGATCGTGCCGCGCAAGCCGACGCGCTCCGAGCGCCGCGACAAGAGCGCCTAACCCTCTTTCGGTCGTACTGAGGGTCGTGAATCTACGAGATTCACGA
Source organism: Mycobacterium sp. (assembly GCF_032162605.1). GTDB lineage: Bacteria > Actinomycetota > Actinomycetes > Mycobacteriales > Mycobacteriaceae > Mycobacterium. The sequence goes on from NZ_JAVROT010000234.1 coordinate 1,429, forward strand.
CCCTTCGTGCATTCGGATCATTCATTGGCTGAGTTCCACTCGTAGGGGAGAAATTTCCCGTCGAACGTCACCACGACGCGGTCGCCGCCGGGATGAGGCCTCCTCTCGACGTCGAGACTGAAGTTGATGGCGCTCATGATGCCGTCGCCGAACTGCTCGTGGATCAACTCCTTGATCGCTCCGCCGTACACCGAGAGTGCCTCGTAGAACCGGTAGATCGTCGGATCGGTGGGTACCGCGGTCGGCAGACCACCTCGCGTCGGCACCGCCGCGAGCACGGGCCACCGCGGCGTCGTCGAGACCGAGCAGCTCGACCAGGACTGCACCCAACGCTGGCGGAATCGGGTGTTGGCCGAGCAACGCCGCGGTCGTCCACACCACTGGGCGCTCGATCGCGTCGGCGAGTTCCTGCCAGGTGAGGGCCTTGGCGAGCCGGGCCGCGATGATCTGCTGGGTGATCTCTTCTCTCGTCATGCCGTTCAGGATCCGCTGTGGCTGTTTCGCCGGTGTGACAAGCGGTGGTGATTGCCAGTGACGTCGTCGACGAGCGCGGCGATCTCGGCGATTCCGTCGCGCCGCGCGAAGTCCGCCTCCAGTTCGCGGGCGCGGCGCAGATAGCGTCCGTCGCTCAGGACCCGACGCACGGCGCCTCGGATCACTTCGGCGCTGGGCCTGCCCGTCCTGAGGTCGATGCCCGCCCCCGACCACGCGACGCGGGCGGCGACCTCGGGTTTGTCCTCCGTGCTACCGGCAACGATGAGTGGAACGCCCGTCGACAGCGCGCGCTGGACGGCCCCGTACCCACCGTTGGTGACCATCACGTCGACCTTCGGCAGCAATACGTCGTGCGGAATGTATTCGACGACACGGGCATTGGCGGGCCGTGCCACCGTGATGTCGCGAACGTCCCGCCCGCCGGTCGTCGCGACGACAGTCACGTCATCCCCGCCGAGCGCCTCGATGCACGGCTCGATGAGCCGGCTGAGATCCTCGTTGTCGACGGTGCCCTGAGTGACGTGGACGACGGGCCGAGCGCCGTCCAACTCGTCCCACCACCCAAGACGTACGTACTCGTGGGACGGAAGCGGGTGCACCCTTCCGACGAAGCGGACGTTCGGCGGCAGGTCGCTGCGAGGGTATTCGAAGCTCGGCACGGTCGCCACGATGAACCTGTCCGCGAGCACGCCGACGTCGAGGAGGAACATCGGGAGCCTCGGCGCGCCAATCTCTTTCAGCATTGCATTCGCGGCGCGGTGCGACTGCCGGAGCGCCACCTTCTGGGAGTAGAGGTTAAGGACCAGGTTGCGCAGGTGTCCGAACATGCCAGGGTGCGGAGGCAAGCCCAGTCCGGCTGGCGCGGTGTCACGGCTCGACAGCATCAGCGGTGTCGGGGTGTAGTACAGCACGGGGGGCCGGCGCGCCGGGTCTCCCAGCAGGAACGGGATGACTCCGACGAAACCGTAGTCGACGATCATCGCGTCGAACCGGGTGCGGGCCATCGCCGCCGACAGTTCGGCGACCTGATGGCGCATCGGCACCAGGAACATTCGAATGATCGCGAGGTTGAGTGCCTCGATACCCGAGGTCCCACCGCGGGTCGACGAGTCGAACTGCGAATCGTCGAGATCGGCGATCGGTGGCAGCGGATGTAGCTCGGCACCAACCGCTCTGACCGCCGCGGCGTGGACGCCGCCGGTCATCACCGTGACACGGTTGCCGCGGGCCACGAGGTCCGCTGCGACGCCGAGCAAGGGGCTGACGTGTCCGGTCGGAGACAGCACTGCGATGAGGATGTGCGGCACGTGCGCCTCGCCGTCAACGGGTGGTCGTGAGGGTGCGGTCGTGGGACGGCGCCCCCACACTGTGTTCGGCGATGACTTCGTAGACCAGGTCGGCGATTTCGGCGACTCCATCACGGCGAGCGTAGGCGCGTTGCAGGCTCCGTGCGGCGGTGCGGTACGCCGCGTCTTCGAGTACCTCGCGCACCGCGCGTCGCACGGCGCCTGGGCTCGGAGTACCGGTCCGCAGATTGACGCCGACGCCGAATCGTTCGACGCGTGCGGCGACCTCGGGCTTGTCTTCGGTGTTGCCCGCGACGATCAGCGGCACCCCGGCCGTCAGCGCCCGCTGCACGGCGCCGTACCCGCCGTTGGTGATCATGACGTCCACCGAGGGGAGCAACATGTCGTGCGGGATGAACTCGGCGACGAACGTGTTCGACGGCAGCGGCTTGCGAAGTTGGGAGGTCGGACGCCCGCCGGTGGTCACCACGACGGTGACGTCCTCGTCGGCGAGCGCCTCGATCGTCGGTTCGATCAGCCTGCCCACCTCGGCGTTGTCGATGGTGCCCTGCGTGACGTGCACGACGGGCCGGTCTTCGGACAGCTCGCTCCACCACCGTGGCGCGACGAATCCGTCGGTGGGTTCGGGATTGACCGCGCCGACGAACCTCACGTGGGCCGGCAGGTCGCTGCGGTGGTACTCGAACTTCGGGATGGTGGGGACGATCATCCGGTCGGCCAGCACGGCGGAATCGAGCACGAAGACGGGCAGTTCCGGCTGGCCCAGCGCCTCCAGCATGAGTTCGGCGGCTCGGTGGGACGGACGCAGGAGAGCCTTCTGCGACGCCACGTTCAACGCGCGGTTCCGCAGTCGGCCCAACGCTCCGGTGCCGGGAAGGAGGCCGGTGCCGCCCGGCGCGGTGTCCCGACTGCTCAGGAGCAGTGGCGTCGTGGAGTAGGTCAGCACCGGGGGCCGGTTGGCGCGCTCTCCCAACAGCATCGGCAACACGCCGAAGAAGAAGGCATCGGCGATGACGGCGTCGAACCGTCGGGTGGCCATCAACTCGTCCAGCGCAGCGGCCTGGTGCGGCAGCGGTCGCACGAAGATGTGCTTGACGTCGAAGTTCACTCGCGCGACGCCGGACGTCTCGGCGCGCCCAGGAAGGTCGGCGTCCAACGACGAGTCGTCGTAATCCGCGCCGTAGGGCAACGGGTGCAGGGTCGAACCCGTCGCTCGAACCTTGTCGGCATGCCGGGCCGACGTTAGGAAGGTGACGTCATGGCCTCGGATCACCAGGCCGCGGGCCACGTTCAGCAGCGGCGCGACGTGTCCGGTGGGTGGGCATGCCGCGATCAGAATCTCTGCCATGGTGATGGCTCCCTCGTTCGTTCGTACGTTCATCGACAGGAGTCGATGTTTCGCGATCGAGCGGTCTCGAGCTTGGAGGTTGTGTGGAGATCGGGTGGAGATCGCAGGTAGGGGCAGGGCTGCCTTACTGAACCTGGCGCCTCAAGGGGCCGCTACCGGCGCGTCGAGGCGGTCCGGCACGCGTTCGACGCGTCCAACGAGGAAGACGTACGAAGCGATGCCGACCGCGGTGATGACCGTCATGTAGACGAATCCCGGTGCGAAGCTGGCGTCGGTGACGATCAAACCGATGATTATCGGTGTGGCGATCGACGACAGGTTGCCGATGAAGTTGAACATTCCGCCGGTAATGCCGATCAGGCGCATCGGAGCCAGTGCAGACACCAGAGACCACGTGATCGACGCCAATCCATTGCCGAAGAACGCGATCGACAGGAAGACGATGACCAGTGTGGTCGAGTCGGTGAAGTTCGCCCCGAGCATGGCGGTGCTCAGCAGCAGCCCCGTCACGATGGGGCCCTTGCGAGCGGCGCCGAGTGAGAACCCCCGTTTGAACAGGAAGTCGGAGAACAACCCAGAGAACAGAACACCGACGAGCGCGGCGATGAACGGCAACGAGGCAAGGAAGCCGGACTTGATGTAGTCCATGTCGCGGTACTCGACGAGATAGGTCGGAAACCACGTGAGGAAGAACCAGAGCGTTGAGGTCAGGCAGAACTGGCCGAGATAGATGCCCCACAGTTTCCGGTGCCCGAGGACCGTTGCGAGGTCCGATCGGGTGACGGCCGCACGGGTGGGGTTCTGATCGAGGTCGACGAGTCCGCCACCTTCCTTGATCAACGCGATCTCGGCGTCGTTGGCGCGAGAGTCTCTGGGTTCGCGATACTTCAGGTACCAGATGCCGCCCCACACGACGCCGACGACGCCCGTAGCGACGAACACCCAGTGCCAAGACGTGACGGCCTGCAACCAGGACAGGACGGGGGTGAGCAACGCCAGGCCGATGAATTGCCCGGACGTGTAGAAACCGATCACCGAGGCTCGCTCCCGCTCGGGGAACCACGCCGTGGCGACCCGGTTGTTGATGGGGTACGCCGGGGCTTCGAAGGCTCCAACCATCAGCCGCAACATGATGAGGGCAACGAAGCCGCCGATGATCCCCATGAGAACCGTTGCCAAGGACCAGAGTACGAGGCAGGACGGATAGAGGATCCTGGGCGGAATGCGGTCGATCAGCCATCCGCCCGGGATCTGCAGTGCTGCGTAGGTCCACCCGAACGCAGACAGCAGGAGCCCCTGCTGCGCCTTGGATATGTCAAGTTCGGACGCGATCGCCGGCATCGCGATGGAGAGGTTGGCTCGGTCCACGTAGTTGATCACGACCGTCACGAACAGCATGACCGCGATGAGCACGCGGGCTCTGGTCGCCGGGGTGGTGGAGTTCAGGCTTGCGCGCATGTGGGGCGTCCTCACCATTCCGCAATCGAGCCGTCAGTGTGGCGCCAGACGGGGTTGCGCCATCGATGGCCTTCGGCAGCGCGTTGCGCCACGTAGTCTTCGTTGACCTCGATGCCAAGACCGGGTCCTGAAGGGATGTTGACGAAGCCGTCGACATACTCGAAAACCGTTGGGTCGACCAGGTAGTCGAGGAGATCGTTGGTGGTGTTGTACTGGATTCCAAGGCTCTGCTCTTGAATGGCGGCGTTGTAGCATCCGGCGTCGATCTGCAGGCATGTCGCCAGGGCGATGGGACCGAGTGGACAGTGAAGCGCCAGAGCGACGTCGTAGGCCTCTGCCATGTGAGCGATCTTGCGGGCCTCGGTGATTCCACCGCAGTGTGACGGATCAGGCTGGATGATGTCGACGGCACCGCTGCTCAGGACATTCTTGAAATCCCAACGAGAGAACAGCCTTTCGCCAAGGGCGATGGGAATCGGAGATTGCCGCAGCACATCGAGGAAGCCGTCCAGGTGCTCGGAGAGTATCGGCTCTTCGACGAACATCAGATGGAATGGCTCCAGTTCCCGCAGGAGAACCTTGGCCATCGGCTTGTGAACGCGTCCGTGGAAGTCGACGCCGATGCCGATGTGGGGGCCCACGGCGTCGCGGACCGCTGCGACGTTGGATACGCAGCGCTCGACCTTATCCCAGCTGTCCAGGTACTGAAGTTCCTCCGTCCCGAGCATTTTCACGGCAGAGAAACCGCGGTCGACGGCATCGCGTGCCGCGGTGGCCGTGTCAGCCGGCCGGTCGCCGCCCACCCAGGAGTAAACCTTGATGCGGTCACGGACCCTGCCGCCAAGCAGTTCGTAGGCGGGAAGGCCGACGGCCTTGCCCTTGATGTCCCAGAGTGCCTGGTCGATGCCGGCCAAGGCGCTCATGTGGATGCCACCACCGCGATAGAAGCCACTGCGGTAGAGAACGTTCCAAAGATCCTCGATCTGCGTGGGATCTTGTCCGATGAGGTAGTCGGAGAGTTCCTCGACTGCCGCCGCGACCGTGGCGGCACGACCTTCCAGTACGGGTTCGCCCCATCCCACCAAACCGTCGTCGGTCTCGATCTTGAGGAACAGCCACCGTGGGGGCACAGCGTAGGTGGTCAGGGACGCTATCTTCATGGCGCTACTTCCTTCGTGTTTCAGTTGCTGCGGGCGGAGATGTCAGGAGTCGAGTGACCGCGAATCGGCCCAGATCTCGGCGAACCCGCGTGCACGGACGCGGACGTCGTCGGGATTGTCGCCTGGGCGATAGAGGCAGCTGCCGATTCCGGCTCCGCCCGCTCCTGCCACCGCCCACGCCGCCAGGTTGGAGTGGTCGATCCCCCCGACCGGGATCAGTTCGGTACCCGCTGGCAGGACGGCCTGAATCGCCTTCATCCCAGTGATTCCGAGGGATTCGGACGGAAATAATTTGAGGCTGCGAGCACCCGCTCTCAGGGCGGTGAATGCCTCGGTCGGTGTTGCGACACCGGGGTAGGGACGCAACCCTCTGGACACCGCCGCCGCGATGACTTCCGGATCCGTGTTGGGCGCGACGATGATCTTGGCGCCGGCGGATTCGGTCCTGATGAGATCTTCGACCGATAACACGGTGCCTGCGCCGATGACGCACCTGGTGCCGACCGCGGTGGCCAGGAGTTCGATCGAACGCAATGGGTTGGGGGAGTTCATCGGTACTTCGATTGCGGTGAAGCCCTCGTCGACCAGTGCCGTGCCGACGGCGACGACGTCGTTGGGGGTGATCCCTCGCAGGATGGCGACCAAGCCGGTTTCCGTGGCAATGGGGGCGTTCATAGGGTGGTCGCCTCCTGTCGAATACTGCGGTTCGGGTCGACCAGTCCGGCTCGCTGGGCAACCACCCACAGCCCGCGGACGGTCGCCTCTTCCGTGACGATCCGGGGTTCCGCACCGCATTCGGTCAGCGCCGTGGCGTATCGCCGGCAGAGATCTGGCGCACCGCACAACGTGATTCGTTGAGGGTTCACGCACGTCGGTAGTCGATGTCGAACTTCGTCGGCGATGAGGACACCCGACACGTAGTCGGGAAGCGAATCCGCATCGAGCAGACCGTCGAGGACCAGCGCGCGCCCGCCGAACAGTTCGCTGGGCAATCCCCTGTCCGCTGCGGTACGAAGGCCACGGGCGTATGCGCTGTCGTCGCGTCGACCGGGCCGTGCGGTCCTGGCGAGGAGACCGTGCCCGATGAGCAGGCCGAAGATTTCGCCGGTCATCACGGTGGTGAAGGAGATGACCTCTCGCTTGTCCACCTGGACCCATTTGGTGTGGGTGCCGGGCAGCACGATCGTGTGTGGCAGGTCGGTGTGCTCGACCAGATCGAGAACGCCGATCAGCTGAGTTTCCTCGCCGCGAAGCACGTCTCCAGGTGCGTCACGGCGGGAGGCGATCCGCAGGCCCGGGACGAGGTGCACGCTTCCGAGTCGATGGTGCACCTCGGTGAGATCCGCTCCGTTGACGGCGAGATCGGTTGGGACGGAAAGGTAGCCGGCGTCGGTCCAGCCCTCCGAACTGCCGACCATTCCGCATGCGATGGAGGGAAGTTGGGGGTTCTCGTGTATCCAGTCGCCGCAGACGTCCAGGTAGATCCGCTCGTGCTCGGCGGTGCGTTCGTTGGTGGGCAGTTCGGCAATGCTGAGTGATCCCTTGGCGTGGCGGCGCGTTGCGAGGATCCGGCCGCCATCTCCCATGAGCCATGCCCGCAGGGAGGTCGTGCCCCAGTCGACGGCGATGAGCACTGGGGTCCGCGGGATGGTGGTGGCATGGGTCACGAGGCCACTGTCGGAAGTCTGTCCCGGATTTGCAACTGTCGTCCCCATATATGGAATGCTCGACGATATGTACGGATTGACGGCCGAGATCCCCGCGGGCACGCAGACGCTGGCTCGCGGGCTATCGGTGATTCAGGCCGTTGCCGACGGCGCCGTCGATTTGCGAACCGTGGCCGAGCGAACAGACTTGGGGCGCAGCACGGCACACCGGTTGATTCAACTGCTGCTCCAGCAAGGCTTCCTGCGGCTCGGGACCAAGGGGTACTCGCTCGGTCCGGCCTTGATCGATCTGGGATTCAAAGCGCTGCACGGCAATCCGCTCCCCGTGGTTGCGCGGCCGGTACTGGAGGAACTCTCGGCGCAGGTGAGCGACACCGTGCACCTCGCAGTCGAAGACGGGGGCTCGGTGCTGTATCTCGACAAACTGCCAGGCTCCCGAGGCGCCGAAATGCGCTCTCGCATCGGCTACCGAATGCCGTTGACGCGGGCTGGTGTCGGGAAGGCGCTGTTGCTGGACTCCGCGGACCGATGGCGCGACGCCTTCGAGGCCGACTTGGCACACCCGCAGCTCTCGCCGATCGCCAAGGACATCGACGTCGAGGACTTCTGCACGCGGATGCGCAGTTTCGCCCGGCGCGGTGCTGCCCTGGATTTGGAGGACAACGAGCCGGGCATCCGATGTGTCGCAGCGCCAGTCCGCGATGTGTCAGGAAAGATCGTGGGCGCGATCAGTGTGTCCGCGACCAGGCCGTACATGCCGTCCGCCCGGATGCGTGGTCTGGTGCCCGTCGTCTCACGCGCCGCCGGCCGCATCTCAGCTGCGCTCGGCTACCAGGAGAACTGACGAGGCTCGCCGCGACGGTGCCGAGCTTCGCCACCATGTCAGTGCTTGACGCGGTCCGGACGGGTGTAGACGTTCATCGAATCGTCACGGAGGAACGCCACCAACGTCAAACCGGCCTGGCTTGCCAGGTCGACCGCCAGTGAGGACGGTGCGGACACTGCCGCGAGCACGGGGATGCCGGCCATGACCGCCTTCTGGGTGAGTTCGAACGATGCGCGCCCGCTGACCAGTAGAACGGTGCCCGTCAACGGGATTCGGTCGTTCTCCAGCGCCCAGCCGATGACCTTGTCGACGGCGTTGTGCCGTCCGATGTCCTCGCGGACGACGAGCATCGTGCCGTCCGAGTCGAACAGTGCAGCGCCGTGTAGGCCGCCGGTGGCGGCGAAGATCCGCTGCGCACTGCGGAGTTGATCGGGCATGGCGGACAACGTCTCGGAGGCGACCACGGTGGGATCGTCGCCGGGGGAGTGGCGGGTGATCAACTGGATGGCGTCGATGGAACCCTTGCCGCAGATACCGCAGGACGATGTGGTGTAGAAGTTGCGGGTCACGTCCACGTCGGGCATGGGCACGTTCGGGGCCAGCGTCACGTCGAGCACGTTGTAGGAGTTCCCGCTGTCATTCGGCGGGCTGGAGCGCAGCGACTCGGGGTTCGGTACTGCCGCGCCGCGGCAATACTGGACTGTCGCGATGTCGTCCCGTTGACCGATCACGCCTTCGGTGAGCAGAAAGCCTTGTGCCAGTTCGACATCGGAGCCGGGCGTGCGCATCGTGACGGTGATCACCGCGCCGTTGATGCGAATCTCCATCGGCTCTTCGACGGCCAGGGTTTCGGCCCTCGAGGTCGCCGAGTCGGCGGTGAGATGGCTGGCCCGCCTGCGCGCCGTGACCCTACCCACGAGCTTCCAGTCGGATCAGCACTGCCTTGGAGACCGGCGTATTCGATTTGGCCGCGACGTGGTCAAGGGCGACCAGCGAGTTGGTCTCGGGGTAATAGGCCGCCGCGTTGCCCACCGGTGTCGAGTACGGCACGATCATGAAGTCCTCGGCACGGCGTTCCTCGACTTCGCCTGCCGCGTCTGCGAACTCGGAGACGAGGTCGACGCGTGCGCCTTCGGCGAAGCCGAGCGAAGCGATGTCAGCGGGGTTGACGAAGATCACCCGACGGCCGCCCTTCACCCCTCGGTAACGGTCGTCGAGCCCGTAGATCGTCGTGTTGTACTGGTCGTGGCTGCGCAGCGTCTGCAGCACCAGCCGACCCTCGGGGACCGGAATCCACTCCAGCGGGTTCACCGCGAAGTTGGCCTTGCCCGTGGTGGTGGGGAACTCGCGAGAATCACGCGGCGGGTGGGGGAGCTGGAAGCCGTCGGGCTGGCGGACCTTCCGGTTGTAGTCCGCACAGTCGGGAACGACGGCGGCGATCGCGTCGCGCACCCGGTCGTAATCGGCCGGGAAGGTCTCCCAGGGCACCGGGTGGTCCTCACCCAACACGGCGCGGGCCAGCTGCGAGACGATGGCGACTTCGCTTCGCACCTGTTCGCCCGGCGGCTGCAGGCTGCCGCGGGACAGATGCACCATCGACATCGAATCCTCGACGGAGACCTGCTGTTTGACGCCACTCTGCAGGTCCTTGTCGGTCCGGCCGAGCGACGGCAGGATCAGCGCCGTGGTGCCGTGCACGACGTGGCTGCGGTTCAGTTTGGTCGAGACCTGCACGGTGAGCGAGCAGCTGCGTAGCGCGGCCTCGGTGACTTCGGTGTCCGGGGTTGCCATCGCGAAGTTTCCGCCCATCCCGATGAACACCGATGCGCGCCGGTCGCGCATGGCGCGGATGGCGTCGACGGTGTCCATCCCGTGCTTGCGCGGACTGACGATGCCGAACTCGGTGTCGAGTGCAGCCAGGAACGGCTCGGGCATCTGCTCCCAGATCCCCATGGTGCGGTCGCCCTGCACGTTGGAGTGACCGCGCACCGGGCACACCCCCGCACCGGGCTTGCCGATCATGCCGCGCATCAGCAGCACGTTGGTGAGCTCGGAGATCATCGGGACCGCGTGACGGTGCTGCGTGAGGCCCATCGCCCAGCACGCGATCGTGCGCTCCGAGGAGATGAACATCTGCGCCACCCGCTCGAGCTGGTCGCGGTCGATGCCCGTGGCCTCGAGCACGGTGTCGATGTCGACCGCGCGTGCCTGTGCCTCCCACGCCTCGAAGTTCGCGCAATGTTCGGCGATGAAGTCGCGGTCGACCACGGTGCCCGGCGCGCGATCCTCGGCCTCGAGGAGCAGCCTGCCCAGCCCGGCGAACAGAGCCATGTCGCCGCCGAGACGGATCTGCACGAACTCGTCGGCGATGCCGATACCGCGGCCGATGACGCCGTGCACCTTCTGCGGATCCTTGAACCGCATCAGACCGGCTTCGGGCAACGGGTTGATCGCGATGACCTTCGCGCCGTTCTCCTTGGCCTTCTCCAGTACCGACAGCATGCGAGGGTGGTTCGTGCCGGGGTTCTGTCCCGCGATGACGATGAGGTCGGCGTCTTCGAGGTCTTCGACGGTCACCGAACCCTTGGCGATGCCGATCGACTCGGTCAGAGACGTCCCGGACGACTCGTGGCACATGTTCGAGCAGTCCGGAAGGTTGTTCGTTCCGTAGCTGCGCACCAGCAACTGATAGAGGAAGGCAGCCTCGTTGCTGGTCCGCCCGGATGTGTAGAAGACCGCCTCGTCGGGGCTGTCGAGCGCATTCAGATGCTGGGCGATCACGTGGTACGCGTGGTCCCAGCTGATCGGTCGGTAGTGGTCTCGTGTTGGATCTGAGCCAGCGCGCAGCAGCATGGGGTGGGTCAGGCGGCCCTGCTGGCTCAGCCAGTACTCGGGGCGCTCGGCCAGGTCGGCGATGGAGTGCCGTGCGAAGAACTCCGGCGTGACGACGCGCTTGGTGGCCTCTTCGGCGACCGCCTTGGCACCGTTCTCGCAGAACTCGGCGAACTTGCGGCCACCGTGCTCCTCGGGCCATGCGCAGCCTGGGCAGTCGAATCCCTTTCGCTGGTTGAGCCGGACCAGCGCGGCGGCCGTGCGAAACGGACCCATCGACGTCACGCCGCGCTGCAGCGAGACCATCACCGCCTTCACGCCGGCGGCCTCGTGCTCCGCGCCGGTGGTGACGACGTCGTGCTCGTCGTACTTCACCCCGATGTCGTGGGTGACATCGCGACCAGTCATTCGACGCCGGATTCCCATGTTTCCAATCTAGGCCTGTGGTCGAAACCCGTCGCCACCGCACCGGCGGCGGTATACACCTTGAGGTGTATCATGGTGTCATGTCGCGGACGAACATCGACATCGACGACGAACTGGTAGCCGTCGTGATGAAGACCTACCGGCTCGACTCCAAGCGAAGCGCGGTCGATTTCGCGCTGCGCAGACTCGTCGGTGATCGAATGTCACGCGACGAAGTGCTGGCAATGCAAGGCACTGGCTTCGAATACACCAACGACGAAATCGAGTCATTCTCAGGCGTGGATCTCGGCCCGAACGATGAGTTCTAGTTGATCGTCGACACCTCGGTGTGGATCGACTTCCTCAACACGTCCACGTCGAACGCCAGCCAATGGCTAAGGGAGCGGATTGCCGCTTCCTCAGCCGTGGTCGTGCCTGAGCTCGTGATGATGGAACTGCTCATCGGCCAGACGAGCGAAACAATGGCGTCGGATCGACTCCGGCTGCTGCAGCACTTTGGTATCGAGCCGCTCGCTCCGATGCGCGACGCCGAGAACGCGGCTGCAATCCATCGTCAGTGCAGGCGACAGGGCGACACGGTGCGTAGCATGACCGATTGCCTGGTGGCAGCGATGGCGCTGCGGCTCGACGTGCCCGTCGCGCATCGGGACCGCGACTTCGAGGTCATTGCCGCGCATTGCGGGCTGCAGACGTTGTCGTTGCTCTGAGATTCGTCCCAAAATGCGTCCGTACATTGCGTCGATGAGCTCCGGTACGGTCGTACCAAGAACTTCGCTGAGCGCCACCAGTGTGGACAACCCTCGGGCGCTTCGCCCAACGGCACGATCCGACCTGCGCCCTCGGTCGGGACACCGGAGGGAAGGAGCCCGGTGGTGGTCGGGGTGGAAGTGCCGGACGTTGCTGAAGTGTCAGGAGACGACGGTCTTTGCGTCGTTTCGCCCGCGCAGAGAAGCAGCATCCCCGTCACCAGCAATGGGAGTGCACGGTTCATTCCCCCTCACTGCCCGTATTCCGCATCCGCATTGTGGCGGTGACGCGCACGTAACAGTCCTGGAACCTGGCGTTCTTAGTGTGGGCCGGTCGGCGTCCGCGAACAACGACCGGACGCCCCGCAGCGATAGGAACTCAATTGAGCGGAAACGCCACCCGTTTGCAGGCGATCAACAATGTCGAGGGTTATGTGCCGCCGACTGCGAGCTTCGACCCGGGCGAAGCACCTGGCGAGATCTTCGGATCCAACGTCTTCAGCAAGTCCGTCATGCAGCAGCGGCTGCCCAAGAACATCTACAAGTCCGTCATGGCGACGATCGAGCATGGCGCGAAGCTCGACCAGTCGGTTGCCGACGCGGTCGCCTCCGCGATGAAGGACTGGGCGCTGGAGAAGGGCGCGACCCATTACGCGCACGTCTTCTACCCGCTGACCAACCTCACCGCGGAGAAGCACGATAGCTTCCTGGAGCCGGTCTCGGACGGCTCGACGCTGGCCGAGTTCGCGGGCAAGACCCTGATTCAGGGTGAGCCCGACGCCTCCAGCTTCCCCAGCGGCGGCCTGCGCAACACCTTTGAGGCCCGTGGCTACACCGGCTGGGACGTCACCAGCCCGGCCTACGTGCTGGAGAACCCCAACGGCAACACGCTGTGCATCCCGACCGTCTTCGTCTCGATGACGGGTGAGGCGCTTGATCACAAGACGCCGCTGCTGCGTTCGCAGCAGGCGATGGGTGCCCACGCCGAGCGCATCCTGACGCTGTTCGGTCATACCAAGCCCGACCACGTCGTCTCGTTCTGTGGTGCCGAGCAGGAGTACTTCCTGATCGACCGCCACTTCTTCGTGGCCCGCCCCGACCTGCTCAACTCGGGACGGACGCTGTTCGGCCACAAGCCGCCCAAGGGTCAGGAATTCGACGACCACTACTTCGGCGCCATCCCGGAGCGCGTGCTCGGCTTCATGATGGACACCGAGCGTGAACTGTTCAAGCTGGGCATCCCGGCCAAGACACGGCACAACGAGGTCGCGCCGGGCCAGTTCGAGATCGCCCCGATGTTCGAGCGGGCCAACATCGCCGCCGACCATCAGCAGCTGCTGATGACGACGTTCAAGACCATCGCCAAGAAGCACGGCATGGAGTGCCTGTTCCACGAGAAGCCCTTCGCCGGTGTCAACGGTTCGGGTAAGCACGTCAACTTCTCGCTGGGCAACGCCGATCTCGGCAGCCTCCTGGTCCCCGGCGACACCCCGCACGAGAACGCGCAGTTCCTGGTGTTCTGTGCGGCCGTCATCCGGGCCGTGCACAAATACGGCGGCCTGCTGCGGGCGTCGGTGGCCTCAGCCACCAACGACCACCGGCTCGGCGCCAACGAGGCCCCGCCCGCGATCATCTCGATCTTCCTCGGCGACCAGCTCGCCGACGTGTTCGAGCAGATCGCCAAGGGTGCGGCCACGTCGTCGAAGGGTAAGGGCTCGATGATCATCGGGGTCGACACGCTGCCGGTGCTGCCCACCGATCCCGGCGACCGCAACCGCACCAGCCCGTTCGCCTTCACCGGCAACCGCTTCGAGTTCCGCGCGCCGGGCTCGCTGCAGTCGGTGGCGGGGCCGATGGTCACGATCAACACGATCATGGCCGAGGCGCTGGACTACTGCGCCACCGAGCTGGAGAAGGCAGTCGCGGATGGCACCGACTTCGACAAGGCAGTGCAGACGCTGCTAACGAACATCATCACCGAACACGGTGCGGTGGTGTTCAACGGCGACGGCTACTCGGACAACTGGCAGGTTGAAGCCGCTTCTCGCGGGTTGCCGAACCTGAAGACCACGCTGGATGCGCTGCCGGAGTTGATCAAGCCGGACGCGATCGCACTGTTCGAGAAGTACAGCGTATTCAACGACCGGGAGATGCACAGCCGCTACGAGATCGGCCTGGAGCAGTACGCGCTCACGGTCGGCGTCGAGGCCCGCCTGACCCTGGAGCTCGGTACGACGGTGATCCTGCCTGCGGCGCTGCGCTACCAGACCGAGCTGGCCTCGAACGTCGCCACCCTCAAGGCCGCAGGCATCGAGCCCAGCACCGTGTTGCTCGAGGACCTCTCGGCGACCGTTGCCGATCTGGTCAGCGCGTTGGTCGATCTGAAGAAGGGCGTCGAGGACCACTCGGCGACCGAGGCGATGGACGAGGCCGCACACATGCAGAGCCTGCTGCCGGCGATGGACGCGGTCCGTGCCGCGGCCGACTCGCTGGAAAGCGTGGTGGCCGACGATCTGTGGCCGCTGCCGACCTACCAGGAGATGCTCTACATCCTCTGATCAGACCCGGAGCCGCCCCGGCGGCGACATCGGACATCGTCGAGTGTGGAGGTATCCCGTCCCCTGTGGCGGGCACTGGTAACCGCAGCCTCCACACTCGACGGTTCAGTTAGGTGTTCCACCTCACCCTCGCACGCACCTCACCCCTCGCACGCACCTCACCCTTTGCCGCGAGCGTGCGTGTCTGTACCACGACACGCCGGGCACGACGGTATTTCGCGCACGCTCGCGGGCCGCCTTCGTCAATCCGATGCCTATCGAAGTATTGATGAATTAATGTTTTGTGCGTCCGCCAGCCTTGGCGCAGGATCGAGATTCGATGTCAGGCGAGCTACCCCTGATGCATCACGTTGTCTTCGCCGTGGCACCCGAACGTCTCGACACGGCGATGGAGTTCTTGGAGGGCCCTTGGCCTTCGGTTTCAGACGCACGAGTTGCCAGACGTCGGTCTACGGGTGGCCCTGGACTGGGATCGCGGCATCGAACTCGTCACGCCTACCGCTGACTCGCCGTCGAATCCCGGTTCTGTAGCCGACTTTCTGGCTCAGCGCGGTGATGGCGTGTACTCGGTGGTCATCCGGTTCGACGGCGCAGACACCTCTACGGAGATCGCGCGACGATGCGGGGCGTCGTGCGAATTCCGGCAAGACCGCAGCGAGCATGGCCTCGAGCTCGTCGAGGTTCAACTCGCCACCATGCTCGGGATGCCACTGACACTGTTGTCCACGAATCTGCTGTGAGTACGGATCGTGCAGGACGTACCCAATATAAAATTGAACGCACTATGTTTATGACTCAATGACGGACAGGGGCTGATCGTGGGTTCGTTGGACGGCAAGGTGGCAATCGTCACCGGTACCAGCCGCGGCGTCGGAGACGGGATCGCAGAGGAGTTGTTGCGCGAGGGGGCCACCGTTGTTGGCTGTTCTCGTTCCCCGCTCGATGAGATGCCGGCGGCAGCGAGAGTTCCCGGCGGTCGCGAACGCTCCGCACAATGGGTGTGCGACCAAGGCGACCACCGCGCGATCGATGCCTTCGTGGGCAGGGCGATGGATGCCTACGGGCGGGTCGACATCCTGGTCAACAACGCGGGTGGGACCGTCCCGAGTCCCAGCGTGGACGCCGTTCCAGAACTGGTGCAACGGATTCAGGGCAGTCCGCGCAGCGATGACGGCTTCGAGCGCAGTGTGCTGTTCCACGCTTTCGCCATCCAGATGAACCTCATCAGCCCGCTCTGGTTCGCCATCCGGGTCAGTCGTGAGATGCGCCGCGGTGGCGGGGGATCCATTGTCAACATCTCGAGCGGAGCAGGCCATCCGGCCGGCTCGCCGACACTGGTGTCCTACGGTGCGGCGAAGTCCGGCCTGAATCATCTGACACGGTCACTCGCTCAGGAATGGGGACCGCAGATCCGGGTGAAC
Source organism: Mycobacterium sp. (assembly GCF_032162605.1). Classification (GTDB taxonomy): domain Bacteria; phylum Actinomycetota; class Actinomycetes; order Mycobacteriales; family Mycobacteriaceae; genus Mycobacterium. The sequence goes on from NZ_JAVROT010000234.1 coordinate 17,673, forward strand.
TGCCTCGCGCTCGGCCCCACCATGACCGAGAACTTCCGAGACTTCGTGCTGCCATCGGATGACAAGGACGGCAGTGAGTACTTCAAGAAGGTTCCGCTCAAGCGCGCAGGCGGCGCCGCCGAGGTCGGTCGGACCGTTGTGTTCCTGTGTAGCGGACAGGCCGACTACGTCAACGGGACCACCATCGAGATCGACGGCGGCATGTTGCCGGGCGTCCTCTACGACGCAGGCCTGAAGCCCATCACCGACCTGTTGTGAGACACCGGGAGTTCCCTTGACATTCAGAGTGATTCAGTTCTCGACTGGCAACGTGGGCCAGCACGCACTGCGGCACGTCATCGAGCACCCCGACCTCGAACTGGTCGGGGTCCACGCCAGCAGTCCGAGAAAGATCGGCCGCGACGCCGCAGACCTGTGCGGTCTGGCCAAGGACACCGGGATCATCGCGACCGATGACCTCGACTCCCTGGTGGCCCTGCATGCCGACTGTGTCGTGTACACCTCGCGGGGAGAGACTCGGGCGATCGATGCGCTTGCCGAGATCACCGCCTTTCTGCGCGGCGGTACGAATGTGGTTGCGACGTCGCTGGTCTGGCTGATCAATCCCGAGACCGCCCCTGCGTGTCTTCGCGATCCGCTGGAAGCGGCCTGCCTCGAAGGCGGTACCACGATGTACGTCAACGGCATCGACCCCGGGTTCTGCGGGGACATGTTGCCGTTCGCCGCGCTGAGCCTGTGCCAATCCGCGACATCGGTGACCGTCCAGGAGGTCTTCGACTACGGGACCTACGACGACGCCGAGTTCACTGGCGTGAGTTTCGGTTTCGGCTTCACTCCCGAGCAGATCCGCCGTTGATGTTCCTGCCCGGTGTGCTGCGTTCGATCTGGGGCGGGCCGGTGCGGCATCTGGCCGACCGTACGGGGATCGAACTCGACGAGGTCCGCGAGCGACACGAGACGTGGGTGACCCGCGAGCCGATCGACTGCACCATGATTCACGTCGACCCCGGCCACATCGCGGCGGTGCGGTTCGCAGTCGAGGGAATGACGGGCGGGGAGCCGGTGATCGTCATGGAACACGTGAATCGCCTCACCCAGGCCGCAGCGCCCGACTGGCCCTATCCACCCGACGGGCGGGGCGGCGTACACCGCGTCGTCGTGACCGGCAGGCCAGGTGTCGAGATCAATGCCCATGTGGGCTCCGGGGAGATCGATCAGAACGAGTGCGGTGTCATCGCCACCGCAGCCAAGGCGATCAACTCCGTCGCGGCGGTATGTGTCGCGCCGCCGGGTATCGTCTCGCTGCGAGATCTGCCGATCGTTCAAGTTCACGGTGTGATGCGATGACGACAGCCCGGCAGGCCCGGTCCCGCCCGGCGCCGACACGCCGCGGCGAAACACGTCAGCAGCGCGGCGACGAGACCCGGGCGGCGATCATCGCCGAAACGGTGGCTTGCATCCTGGAGGAGGGATTCGGCGCGGCCAGCGCGAAGCACATCACCGAACGGGCCAACGTCAGCTGGGGCGTGATCCAGTACCACTTCGGCGACCGCGACCAACTGCTGATGGCCGTGGTCGACGAGGGCTTCGATGGGTTGCGACGCACCCTCGCCGACGTCGCCATCCCGAACGGTCCGCTGCGAGAACGGGTTTCCACCGTCGTCGAGGCCGCGTGGTCGGCATTCAGCAATCCGACGTCCCTGGCGGCCCAGGAGATCCTGGTGGCCACCCGCGTCACTCGCAACAAGAAGCTCAAGGGCCACCTCGCCGAACTGAACGAAGGACTGAACGCACTCGGCGCCAAGTTGGTCCCCGACCGCGACAGCACGGCGATCGCCGACCTCATCTGGGCGTGCTTGCGCGGGTTGACTCTGCCGCAGATGGTTTCGCCCACGAAGTACGAAACAAGTCGGCGACTCGACGCGTTGATCGATGTCCTGACGTTGTACCTCTCGGCCGAGAGCCTGTTCGGACGATCTGGTCTCGGTCGGTGAGGTCAGAGCACGCTGAGCGCTGACTCCGCAGCGAGTTTCAGCGCCTGGTCCACCGGAAGCGCCCGGTAGGACGTCGACAGGATCTCCACACCCCACGGCTCGTCGAAGCCGAGGTTGCGTAGCACCCGCACCAGTCCGGTCAAATCGAAAGAGCCCTCGCCGCAGAGCAACCGGCGATCGACGGTGTCCTCGAACAGCGTCCCGATCACCTCGGGTGCTGCATCGTCCAGCTCGACACCGAAGATCATCTCCGGCCGCAGCGCGGTGCAGAGCTCATCCAGGGAGGTACCCGCCCGGAACACGTGCCAGGCGTCGACGAGCAGGCCTGCTGCCGGATGTCCTGCCGCAGCAATGATTTCGGCACCCATCGGTACCGTGGCGATGGCCGAGAAGGGCATCGTCTCGATCGCGATCCGCGTTCCGTGTGCGGCCGCCTGCGCCGCGAGTTCCCGCAACGGTACGGCGAGGCGCATCGGATCGGAGATCGCTGGTCCGTTCTCGGAACCGATCTTGACGAAGACCGGCGCCAACGCTTCGGCGGCCTCGAACAGAAGGTCGCGAACCTCGTGGGTGTGGCCGGGTTGACCGCGCGGAATCCACCACCGCTCGAGCAATTCGATCTCGGTGTGAATCAACCCGGCCTCGGCGATCAGGCCAGACAACGCCGCGAAGCCGATGGAGTCGCGGATCGCGATCAGGTCATCGGCGATCAAGCCGAATCCGTAAAAGCCCGCATCCGCGATCGCGGTGATCCGCTCACCGATCGGGACGGGACTGGTACCTGGCTTGTCGGCCGGGGAGACGTTGCCGGCACTACTCCACGACGTGGCGATGAGCCTGTGTTGCTTCACCATCGATGGCTCCTGGTCTCCGCGAGCGTGCCCAACCTGCCGCCGCGAGCGGCGTGTCGCCGGTCAGACACGCACGCTCGCGGCAAAGGGTGGATGACTCTCTATTGGTTCTGGGGGAAGCCGAGTTCGATGCCGCCGTGGCTGGGATCGAGCCAGCGGCTGGTGACGGCCTTGGCGCGGGTGAAGAAGTGCACACCCTCGGTGCCGTGGGCATGCGTGTCGCCGAACAGCGAGGCCTTCCAGCCGCCAAAGCTGTAGTAGGCCATCGGCACGGGGATGGGCACGTTGATGCCGATCATGCCGACCTCGACCTCGTTCTGGAAGCGCCGGGCGGCGCCGCCGTCGTTGGTGAAGATCGCGGTGCCGTTGCCGTACGGGTTGGAGTTGATCAGGTCGAGTGCCTCGTCGTAGGACTCGACACGCACGACCGACAACACGGGGCCGAAGATCTCGTCGGTGTAGACGCTCATCTCAGGCGTGACGTGATCGATCAGGGTGGGACCCAACCAGAAGCCGTCAGTGTTCCGCCCGGCACCGCCCGTGACGGTGCGTCCGTCGACGACGATCTTCGCGCCGTCGGCCTCGCCTGCGTCGATGTAGGAGGCGACCTTGTCGCGGTGCGCCTTGGTGACAAGTGGGCCCATGTCGGAATCCTTGGTCCCGTCGCCGATCTTCAGCGGCGTTGTGCGCTCGGCGATCTTGGCCACCAACTCGTCGGCGATGGGGCCCACGGCGACGCATGCCGAGATGGCCATGCAGCGTTCGCCCGCGGAGCCGAAGCCTGCGTTGACCATCGAGTCGGCGGCCAGATCCAGGTCCGCGTCGGGCAGGATCACCGCGTGGTTCTTCGCACCGCCCAAGGCCTGGACGCGCTTGCCCGCGGCGGTTCCGGTGGTGTAGACGTACTGGGCGATCGGCGTGGACCCGACGAAGCTAATCGACTTGAGCGCGGGATTGGTCAGCATCTCGTCGACGACGGTCTTGTCGCCTTGGAGGACGTTGAACACCCCGGGGGGAAGCCCGGCCTCGGCCCACAGTCCGGCCATCCACAGCGACGCCGAGGGGTCCTTCTCCGACGGCTTGAGGACGACGGTGTTGCCCGCGGCGATCGCGATGGGGAAGAACCACATCGGCACCATGGCCGGGAAGTTGAACGGTGAGATGATTCCGACGGGGCCGAGGGGCTGGCGGATCGAGTAGATGTCGACCTTGGTCGAGGCGTTCTCGGTGAAGCCGCCCTTGAGCAGATGCGGGATACCACAGGCGAACTCGACGACCTCTTGGCCGCGGCTCACCTCGCCGAGGGCGTCGGAGACCACCTTGCCGTGCTCGCTGGTGATGATCTCGGCGAGCTCGCCCTTGCGGTTGTTGAGCAGTTCGCGGAAGTTGAACAGGATCTGCGTGCGCTTGGTCAGCGAGGTGTCGCGCCACGCCGGGAACGCGGCGGCGGCTGCGTCGATCACGGCGCGCGCATCTTCGACGCCGCCCAGCGAAAGCTCGCCTGTGATCTCACCTGTGGCGGGGTTCGTCACCGGCGCCGTGGTGCCTGCGGTGCCCGGGTAGGCCTTGTTGTTGATCCAGTGCCCGATGGTGTTGGTCATTTCCATTCCTCAATTCTTGTACTTGGAAACGTAGTCGGTCATGGTGACGAGCTGGTAGCGCGATACCTCGTGGGCGTTCTCGTCCTCCGCGAACACCGACGACACCATCACGGTGTCGGGGCGATCGTAGAACCCGATCTCGGCCAGACCCGAGAAGAATTCGTCCCAGTCGACGTCACCGTCACCGATCTTCAGATGCTGGTGCACCCTTGCGGGGCCGCCGGGCGGGTTGGTGATGTACCGCAGCCCATGGCTGCGGTGATGGTCCATGGTGTCGGCGACGTGCACCAGCCGGAGTCGATCACCCGCGGCGCGCATGATCTCAGTCATGGTGCCCCCCATGTGAAAGGCGTGGCACGCGACGAACACCATGCCGAGATTGGGGGAGTTGACCCCTCTGATGATGCGCACCGCCTCGAATCCGTCCTCGACGAAGTCGTCTGGGTGAGGGTCGATTCGGACGTCGATGCCTTCGCGTTCGAAGATCGGCATCAGTTCCTCCATGGAGCGGAAGAACGCACGCTCGGACTCCTCAGCCCTTTCCGGCCTACCGGAGAACTCGGTGTTGATGACGTTGACGCCGAGGTCGACGGTGATCTGGATGACGCGCTTCCAGTTCCGCACCGCGGCTTCGCGGGCGTCCTCGTCTGGCCCAGACCACCGCAGCACCGGAAGGACGGATGCGATACCGACGTTCGCGTGTGCGCACGCCTTGCGGAACTTCACGACGAGATCGTCGTCGGCGCGGGGGTGGTTGTAGAACGGGATGAAGTCACGGTGCGGGGTGAGCTGCAGATTCTCGTAGCCCAATTCAGCGACGACACGTGGGAATTCGAGTAATTCGTAGTCGTGGTGGAACGGTGTCGGGTCGAGTGCGATCTTCACGCGTCACGCCCCCTCGATCGAATCCCGCGGGACCATGTCGACGGCGACGATCTCGCCAGTCTCCAAGGAGCGGACGCCCGCGGCGCACACCGCCGCCGCGGCGTAGCCGTCCCACGCACCCGGCCCGTCGGTGTAGTCACCGGTGGCATCGCCGGCCCGGACCGCATTCACCCACCGCTGGATCTCGGTGTCGTAGGCCTGTCCGAATCGCTCCTTGAAGCTCGGGGTGATCTTGCCGCCCCACTGACCGGGCGCAGTCTTGCGCAGGAGGCCGACGTCAAGTCCGATCATCGCGCTGCCCTTCTCGCCGACGACCTCCGTGCGGACCTCGTAGGCGACGCCGGTCGTGACGAAGAGCTCGACGTCGACGTGCTTGCCCGACTCGGTCGCGAAGATCGCGATCTGAGGGTCCTGGAGCCCTTCCGGCGCAGCGGGATTCGCCGACGGCTTGATCAGCTGCACCGAGGTGATCTCCTCGTCGAACAGGAAGCGCGTGACGTCGACCTCGTGAACCAGCGAGTCCTTGACGATCATCGAGCTGTCGAAGTTCGGTGGAACGACGGGGTTGCGGTGTGCGCAGTGCATCACCAGGGGTCGCCCCAGCTCGTCGTCGTCGAGAAGTGCCTTCAGCGCGGTGTACTCCAGATCGAACCGGCGCATGAAGCCCACCTGGATCAGCCGCTTCCCGAGCTCGGCCTCACGCTTGACCACCTCGAGCGAAGTCGCCACGTCTGTGGTGAGCGGCTTCTCGCACATGACCGGTTTGCCGTATTCGAGACACGCCAGGAGTTGCTTCTCGTGCGTCGGTCCCGGCGTGGCGAGCACCACGGCATCGACTCCCGCGTCGGCGATCGCGTCGAGTGGGTCGGAGATGGCGCGGCACCCGGGGATGGTCGCGGCGAGCTGCTCGGCCTTCTCCGATACGTAGTCGTTGACCACGGCCACCTGCGCGCCCGCGATCTTCTGCGAGATCCTCGCGACGTGGTCGGCGCCCATCATCCCGACACCGAGAACGGCAATGCGTAGCTCAGACATGGCTTTCGGCTCCTAGCTGAAACGAACGGACGGAACACCGCAGGTCCCGAGATAGCTTCGGGTGCGCTGGGCGATGGGCAGGGGCGCGTCGACGGCGCACGGGTACATGTCCTGCTCGACGATGGCGAAAACGTCGATACCGAGCTTGTCGATCGCCTCCAGCAACGGCGGCATGTCCGGGATTCCAAGGGGCGGCTCGGTCATCGCGCCCAGCTTGACCGCCTCACCGAACGGCAGGTCCTCGGCCTCGACCTTGGCCCGCACCACCGGGTCGACCTGCTTGAGGTGCAGATAGCCGATCCGCTCCGGCGCCCGCTCGATGATCGCGATGTTGTCGCCACCGCAGTAGCTGATGTGCCCGGTGTCCAGACACAGGTTCACGAACTCTCCGTCGGTCCCGTCGAGGAAGCGGTACACGTTCTCCTCGGTGTCGACGTGGCTGTCGGCGTGCGGATGAAACTGCGCACGCACGCCGTACTTCTCGAACATCGCCTTGCCCAGTTCGTTCATGCCACGGGTCTTCTTCGCCCACTGCTCAGTCGTCAGCGTCCGGTCCTCGAGGACCGCGCCCGTGGCCGGGTCGCGCCACATCTCGGGGATGACGACGACGTGCTTGCCGCCGACGGCCGCGGTCAGTTTCGCGACGTCCTCGATCTGCTTCCACACCGAGTTCCAACTGTCGGCCGCAGGAGTCCCGTCCCGGTGTAGGTGCTCGAAAACCGTTCCCGCGGAGAGCTTGAGGTTGCGCGCGGCGAGTTCGTCGGACAGCTGCTTGGGATCGGTCGGCAGGTAGCCGAACGGGCCCAGCTCGATCCACTCGTAGCCAGACGCGGCGACCTCGTCGAGGAAGCGCGTGTATGGGGTCTGCTGCGGGTCGTCGGGAAACCACACGCCCCAGGAGTCCGGTGCGGATCCGACCAGGATGCTGCTCACGTGTCTACTGCCTTTCAGCTCTCGGAGGGGCGGACGAAGGGGCGCTGGATCTTCTTCCAGTCGGCGTACGTCTGGTAGGCGGCTCGAGTGGATTCGAGCGTGGAGGTTTCCGATACCGGTACGTCCCACCAGGACCCGCTGTCTGGCGCGGGGATGAGCGGGTCGGTCTCGACGTGGATCACCGTGGTCCGGTCGCTGGCCTTGGCCACCTTGACCGCATCGGTGAACTCTGCGGCGGTGACCACCCGGATGACGTCGGCGCCCAGGCTGGCCGCGTTGGCGGCCAGGTCGACGGGCAGCTTGGCTCCGTCGAGTCGGCCGTCATCGCCGCGGTAGCGGTACGAGGTGCCGAACCGCTGGGAACCCAGTGCCTCGGATAGTGAGCCGATGGAGGCGAAGCCGTGGTTCTGCACCAGCACGACGATGACCTTGACGTTCTCCTGCACTGCGGTGACCAGCTCGGTGGCCATCATCAGGTAGGAGCCGTCGCCGACCATGATGAACACGTCGCGGTCCGGTTCGGCCATCTTGGCGCCGATGCCGCCCGCGACTTCGTAACCCATGCAGGAGAATCCGTATTCGACGTGATAGCCCTTGCGGTCGCGGGTGCGCCACAGCTTGTGCAGGTCGCCCGGCATCGAGCCGGCCGCACACACCACGACGTCGCGGGGGTCGGACAATGTGTTGACCAGACCGATCACCTGGTTCTGATTCAAAGCGGCACCCTCGTCCAACCGGTACACGGAGGAAACGGTGTCTTCCCATTCCTTGGCGAGTTCGGCGGTGCGGGTGCGGTATTCGTCACCCACGGAGTAGTCGCCCAGCGCGACGCCGAGCGCCTCGATCGCCTCGCGGGCATCCGAGACCACGCTGACACCGCCCTGTTTCACCGAGTCGATCGATGCCACGTTGACGTTGACGAAGCGGACGTCGGGGTTGTTGAACGCGGTCCGCGACGCGGTGGTGAAATCGCTGTAACGGGTGCCGATTCCGATGACCACGTCGGCTTCGGTTGCCAAGGCGTTGGCCGCAGTGGTTCCGGTCGAGCCGATGGCGCCGACCGACTGCGGGTGGTCGTAGGGGACTGAGCCCTTGCCTGCCTGGCTCTGCCCGACCGGGATTCCGGTCTTTTCGCAGAAGGCGGTCAGCGCATCGGTGGCGTCGGAGTAGATGACCCCGCCGCCAGCCACGATCAGCGGTTTGCGCGCGGAGCGGATCACGTCGGCGGCGCGGGCGATGACCGAACGCTCCGGCAATGGGCGTGCGACGTGCCAGGTGCGCTCGGCGAACAGGGATTCCGGCCAGTCGTGGGCTTCGGCCTGCACGTCCTGAGGAATGGACACCGTCGCTGCACCTGTCTCACAGGGGTCGGTGAGCACCCGCATCGCGCCGAGGAGTGCGGCGGGCAACTGCTCGGGTCGCCAGACGCGGTCGAAGTAGCGAGACAGCGGCTTGAACGCGTCGTTGACAGTGACGTCGCCGGAGGACGGCAGTTCGAGTTCCTGCAGCACGGGTGAACTGGCCCTGGTTGCGAACGTGTCGGCGGCCAGCAGCAGGACCGGCAGCCGATTGATGGTGGCGAGAGCGGCACCGGTCAGCATGTTGGTCGAGCCGGGTCCGACGCTGGCGGTGACGGCCCAGGTCTGCAGTCGGTCCTTCTGGCGGGCGTAGGCGACGGCGCTGTGCACCATGGCCTGCTCGTTGCGGCCGAGCACATAGCGCAGGTCCGGCTCGGTGCCCGACTCCAGCGCGGTGACCTCGTCCTGCAACAGCGCCTGGCCGAGGCCTGCCACGTTGCCGTGCCCGAAGATGCCGAATGCACCCGCGAAGAACTTGGTGCGCTTGCCGTCGTGCTCGACGTATTGCTTGCCGAGGAACCGAATGGTGGCCTGCGCGACGGTGAGTCGCACGGTCGCCTCGGTGTCGGGGGCCTTCTCCGCCTTCTTGGGCGCGGTGGAAACCACGGTCATGCTCCTTGGGGTGAGTGCAGTGGCAGGCGTGGGTCGACGGGCTGGTCGTCCCAGGTGCCGCGGAGCCAGGCATGCTCGGGGTCGTCGACGATCTTCCAGGCGCGCTCGGCGCCGGGTCCGGCCATCACGTTGAGGTAGTACATGTGGTAGCCGGGAGCGGCGACCGAGGGGCCGTGATAGCCGTGGGGCACCAGCACCACGTCGCCGGTACGCACCTCTTCGAGCACCTCGATCGGGCGGTCCGGGGTGCCGTAGACGCGGTGGTATCCGAAGCCGCGTGAATTATCCGGTCCCGCAGCGATTTCGAAGTAGTAGATCTCCTCGAGCTCCGACTGGGTCGGCGTGTTCTCGTCGTGCTTGTGCGCGGGATAGCTCGACCAGTTGCCGCCGGGTGTGATGACCTCACACGCGATCAGCGAGTCGGCCTCGAAAACGCCTGCGGTGCCGAAGTTGTGGACCTGACGGCTGCAGTTGCCCGCGCCGCGAAGCTCGACGGACACGTCGGCCGCGGCGACCCGGCGGTTGGGGAACGACCGCTTGGCATTGGCTCCGCAGATCGCGAAGCGGCCTTCGCCGGTGATCCGGTATTCCTGCCCGATGCCGATGTAGACCATGTCACTGGGGCCGTCGAAGACCGAGGCGCGCAGAGCCAATTCGAATGTCGCGCCATCACACTCGACGGTGCCACCTCCGGCCAGCGGCAGGATCATCACCTCGGTGTCGCCGGTGTGCAGTTCCGCACGCTGCGAATCGTCCAACTCCAGCACCTGCAGGGAGGACTCGGTCCAGCCGGCGGATTCCGGCGTGACGTTGACGGTGTACGGCAGTACGGCGCTGCGGGCCGGAATGTAGAGCTTGCTGAACATGCTCACCTCACCATTGAGACCGCGGTGGCGACCGCGGAGCTGACGTCGTCATCGGCTGGGTAGAGAAGGGTGCGCCCGACGATGAGCCCGCGGACGGACGGCAGGCCGAGCGCCTTCTCCCAGCTGGCGAATGCTTCGTCCGGATCGGCGGGATCACCACCGAGCAGCAGCGTCGGCAGCGTGGTGGACTCCATCACGCGGTCCATCTCCTCGACGACCGGCAGCTTCATCCAGGTGTAAGCGGACGTCGCGCCAAGGCCCTGGCCGATGTGGACGGACTTGATGACGGCATCGGGGCTCAGGTCGTTGCGCACCTTGCCGTTCACCCGCGACGACATGAACGGCTCGACCATCGCGATAAGGC
>NZ_JAVROT010000235.1:0-3701 GCF_032162605.1 Mycobacterium sp.
ACCGGCGAGACGAAGGGCTCACCCGTCCGGGGATGCGGCAGCGTCACCCCATCACTGTGCACGGCCCCGAAAAACGCTCGCGGCCCGGGCAGGCCCGCTGTTAGATTCCACCCGATATCCCATGACGAACTCCAAGCGTGGACCGACCTATCTGATCCTGTTCGCCGCGCTGATGGCTGGCGCGGGCAACGGCATTTCGTTGATCGCGTTCCCCTGGCTGGTGCTGCAGCGCAACGGCTCTGCACTGGACGCCTCGATCGTCGCGATGGCGGGCACGTTGCCGCTTCTGGTGGCCACGCTGATCGCGGGGGCGGCGGTCGACTACCTCGGGCGGCGGCGGGTGTCGATGATCTCCGATGCCCTGTCGGCCGTGTCGGTGATCGCCGTGCCGCTCATCGCTCTGACCTATGGGGCGGACGCGATCAACGTCGCGGTGCTCGCCTCGCTGGCGGCCCTCGGCGCGTTCTTCGACCCGGCGGGCATGACGGCACGCGAATCGATGCTGCCCGAGGCCGCGGCTCGCGCCGGCTGGACGCTGGACCATGCGAACAGCGTGTACGAGGCAGTGTTCAACCTGGCCTACATCGTGGGCCCGGGCATCGGCGGGCTGTTGATCACCACGCTCGGCGGCGTGAACACCATGTGGGTCACCGCGGGAGCGTTCGTGCTGTCGATGGCCGCGATCGCGGTGCTGCGCCTCGAGGGCGCGGGCAAGCCCGACCGCGACGCCCTGCCCGACGGCGTCTGGGCGGGCGTCGTGGAGGGGCTGTCGTTCGTCTGGAACATGAGGGTGCTGCGCACGCTGGCGTTCATCGACCTGGCCGCGACCGGGCTGTACATGCCGATGGAGAGCGTGCTGTTCCCCAAGTACTTCACCGATCGCAACGAGCCTGCGCAGCTCGGCTGGGTGCTGATGGCACTGTCGGTCGGTGGTCTGGTCGGCGCGCTCGGCTACGCGGTCACGTCCAAGTACGTGAAGCGGCGGACGACGATGTTGATCGCCGTGCTGACGCTGGGCGTGGCGATGACGATCATCGCGTTCCTGCCGCCGCTGCCCGTGATCCTCGTGCTGTGCGCGATCGTCGGCTTCGTCTACGGACCGATTGCCCCGATCTACAACTACGTCATGCAAACCCGCGCGCCGCAACATCTGCGCGGACGCGTGGTCGGCGTGATGGGGTCGCTGGCCTACGCGGCCGGGCCCCTCGGGTTGATCCTCGCCGGTCCGTTGGCCGACACGGCAGGTCTCGGGGCGACGTTCTTCGCGCTGTCACTGCCCATGGTGGTTCTCGGCATCGTGGCGCTGCTGTTGCCGTCGCTGCGCGATCTCGACCGCGTCCCGGAGCGCGGTACGTCCGAATCAACCACTCCCGCAGGCTGAGAGGAGCGTCGTGGCAGTCGACGATCCGGACATGCGCGCCACGTTGCGGGCACTACCGGTGCTCGTCGGCGCCGCACCGGCGTTCGATCCAAGCCGAGCGCCGGACGATCCGGTTGCGCTGTTCGTCGAGTGGTTGACCGCCGCGGTGGAGGCGGGCGTGCCCGAGCCGCATGCGCCCGACGCCAGAATGCTGATATTGAAGGACCCCCAACCCCTGGCGGATACAGCGGATTTGGGCGTTGCCCTGGCGAAGGCGCGACTCGAGGCCGACCCCGCCCTGGTTCCCGACGAGTGGGTTTCCTACGCCGTGGCGCCCGAGCGGGTCGAGTTATGACAGGGCGACCCGGAACGACGTCATCAGCGCTTGCTCTACACCGCCGATCTCGACGCGCCGGGCGGCTGTAGCCGAACACGGCTGTGGCCCTGAGAACCGACTAGGCAGAACCGCCGTGAGCGCACGTGGTTAGATCACACTTCGAGACGGGTAAACCCAATCGAAATGTGACACCCGCCACAACGAGGTGAGCCTGTGTACCAGCAAGTTCTCGACCCGATCGCCAACTCACTGGGTTGGAGCGCCGCGGTCGCGGCAGTACCCCTATTGCTGTTGTTCGTCCTGCTCGGCGCGTTGAAGATGACCGCGTGGAAGGCGTCGCTGATATCGCTCGCCGTCAGCATCGTGATCGCCGTCGTGGTCTACGGCATGCCCGTCGGACAGACCCTGCTTGCCGGATCCGAGGGTGCGGCGTTCGGCTTCTTCCCCATCCTGTGGATCGTCATCAACGCCATCTGGGTGTACCAGATGACCGTCGAGACAGGGCATTTCGACGTACTGCGGCGCTCCTTCGGATCAGTCAGCGACGACCAACGCATCCAGGCGATCATCATCGCGTTCTCGTTCGGCGCTTTGATGGAGGCGCTCGCCGGCTTCGGCACCCCGGTGGCGGTTACCTCGGTGATGCTGATGGCACTCGGCTTCAAGCCGATGAAAGCGGCCGTGCTGGCGCTGGTTGCCAACACCGCGCCGGTGGCATTCGGGGCGATGGCCACCCCCATCATCACTCTGGGCAAGGTCACGGAGTTGCCCGTCGACACACTCGGCGCGATGGTCGGGCGACAGACCCCCATCCTCGCGCTGCTCGTGCCGCTGGCACTGGTGGCGATCGTCGACGGCCGTCGCGGCATGCGCGAGACATGGCCCGCGGCAGTGGTCTGCGGGGTCGTGTTCGCGGTCGCGCAGTACGCCACGTCGAACTTCCTCTCCGTACCGCTGGCCGACGTCGTCGCCTCGTTGCTGTCGGCCGCGGCCGTGGTGGCGCTGGTGCGGGTATGGCAGCCCCGCTCGTCGTACACGGAGCGGGCTGCCGTCGTCGCCGGTTCGGCGCCGGGGGTACCCCCGCTTGCGGGGGGGAGCGAAGCGACCGGAGGATCAAGTCCGGCGGGCGACGAGCCGACCCCTGAATTCGCGGCGCGGGTCGCCGACGCGAAGGACCATCACGACTCGCGAGCAGACGTCGTCAGGGCGTACGCGCCCTACGGAATCATCATCGGGGTCTTCGTGATCTGCCAGATCCCCGCGGTGAAGAGACTGCTCGACAAGGCGACGTTCGTCTTCAACTGGCCCGGCCTCAGCGTCGTCGACGCCAGCGGGGACCCGTTGAGCCTGACCAAGTTCACGCTGAACCTGCTCACTTCTCCCGGCACCCAGATGCTCGTCGCGGGTGTTCTGACGATGATTGCGCTGAAGCTCTCCGCGCCACGGGCGGTCAAGGCGTACGGGGCGACACTTCACCAGCTGCGCTGGGCGATCCTCACGGTGATGACGGTGCTGGCGTTGGCCTTCGTCATGAACGTCTCCGGTCAGACGATCACCCTCGGCACCTGGATGGCAGGCGCAGGCGCGGCCTTCGCGCTGCTGTCCCCCATCCTCGGCTGGCTCGGCGTTGCGGTCACCGGCTCCGACACGTCGGCCAACTCACTGTTCGGCGCGCTGCAGGTCACCGCGGCGAATCAGGCCGGTCTGTCGGAGATTCTGATGGCCGCGTCGAACAGTTCCGGCGGGGTACTCGGCAAGATGATCTCGCCGCAGAACCTCGCCATCGCGGCCGCCGCGGTCGGCCTGAACGGCAAGGAGGGCGACATCTTCCGTCGGGTGATCCTGTGGAGCCTCGGGTTCCTGGTCCTGCTGTGCATCATCTCCGCGTTGCAGGCCTCGTCCGTGTTGTCGTGGATGGTCCCGTGACGCGCCTCGTAGCATCGAGTGGTGAGCACCGACATGTTGGCTGAACTGACTGCTGAACTTCCCGAGGGCACGGTGGTG
>NZ_JAVROT010000236.1:0-3441 GCF_032162605.1 Mycobacterium sp.
TGAACGCCACCGCCGCAAAGCGCGAACGCTCGCCGCGGCGGATGATCACACACGGTGGACCGGCATCGGTGCCGCGTACATGCAGCTCGTCGCGCGTGCGCGCTACCGTGAAACCGAATGCGTGAGCGAAGGTCTCTGCGCGATCCAGATTGGGCTTATCAAACTCCAACCAGGCGACGTCGTGGACCTTGATGACCGGGTTTCGCGATCGGCCGGGGTGTTCGCCCTTTCGGGCACCGTGCTCGCTGTGCAGGTCCTTGTGGGCATCAACGTTGCCGCTCATGACATCTCCTTTGGTTCTGCGCCGCGGACCAGGTCGATGAGGCGCCCCGGCGCATCGGGCAGGCTGTCGCCGCGCCAGGCGACATGTTGGTCGGGTCTGATGAGCACCAGATCGCGTTCATATAGCTGGCGCGCGTGTTCGTCGCGAATATCGATGACTTCTAGCGGGACCAGACGTTGGCGTGCGGCTTCAGCAAGGGGTTCGGCGTCGATGTCGGCGAAGCGAAGCAGAGTGAATCCCTTGGCGAACAGGTCGAACAGGGCCCGGCCATCGGCAAGGTACACGCTGGGTGGTCGCGCACCGGGCCAGGTGGTCGGCGAGTACGCGTCGAGGGTTTGCTCCGGCGCCAACCCCGTTTCCTTCGACACGATCGGCGAATCGCCGTAGCGGTAGCCGATTTCGATTCCGAGTGCCTCGTTTTCGAGGTTCCCCAGGTCGGCGATCTCGCGGCCGAGGCGGCGGCGACTGCGTTCGCCGTTCCAGCCTTCGCTGTGGATCGAGGACCGGAATGCCGCCGTGATGGCAAGGCGGACCAGAGCATGTCGGCCCGCTGCCTGGCGGTTCCGGATGGCCACCGCGCGCCGCTCGGTCTCATAGGCCCCCAGTAGCTCTTGGCCGCCCCAGCGTTGGACTAGCGCCGCGAGCACCCAGCCCAGTCCGACCGCGTCGCCGATGCCGGTGTTCATGCCGTAGCCGCCGGTTGGGGGGACCTGATGCACGGCGTCGCCGGCGAGCCAGATCCGTCCACTCCCGAAGCGTTTCGCGACGGCGAGCCGCGGCCTCCACGCGTTGGCGACGTGGATCTCACACTCGAAGGAGCGGCCCAGGCACCGAAAGAGCAGCTCGCGGGGATCGATGCGGTCGGGATCATCGCCGATCCCCAAGGGATGGTGGAACGTCCACGCGTCGTCGTCGTCTTGCGAGATCAGCACCCATCCTTCTGGTGACTGGACGTGCCAGACCGTGCCGAATCGGCCGAAGAAGTCCTTGTCCCGGGTGGTGAAGTGCACCATGAAGAATCGGCCGTCGCTCGGGCGTGCCCGCGAGGCCGCCCACGCGCGTGCAACGATAGCGGCAATGCGGTGCGGCCCCAGCTCCTTGATCGCGAGCCGCCGCAGGTCGATCATGTCGAGATCGATGCCAAGCCCCTGACGCACTGCGCTTCCGGCCCCGTCACATCCGGCGAGGTACTGCGCGCGAACCCGCCGCTTCTGACCGGTTTCCGGTGAGGTCAGGACCACGTCGACGCCGTCGGTGTCCTGAGTGAACGACTGGACTTGCCAACCGTATTGCACCTGAATGTGTTTCGAATCGGTGTCACAGCGCTCTTTCAATGCCGGCTCGAGCAGGATCTGTGAGATGCGCATGCTGGGCTCCAGCGGCAACGTGCCGTCGTTGCGAGTACGGATCTGGGTGTCGCTGTCCTCGACCGAGGGATATGTGAATCGGGTCAGCTCCCACCGGTTCAATTTCGTCACCCATGTGACGACCATCGGGTGGTCGGCGGGGACCGCCAACTTCCGCAGGTAGTCAGCGACCCCCAACCGGCGAAAAAGCTCCATGCTGCGACCGTTGGTGATGTCCATCTTCGGATGGCGGGTGGTCGTCGTATTGCGCTCGACCAGCAGCGCATCCACGCCGTGGTGCTCGAGTTCGAGGGCCAGGGTCAGCCCGACCGGCCCGGCGCCGGCAATGAGGACGGGAACGTGTTCAACCGTATCGCTTGTCATGGGGGACGTCTCCAACCGTGGTCGCTCTAGTTACGGAACGCCGCCTGCAAGGAAGTGAAGCCTTGCAGTGTGTTGTTAAGCAGCGGAACCGGTTTGGACACGCTGATCTGCGACACGGCGGGGATCATGGCCCGCAGCAGCGCATGCATCTCTAGTTTGGACAGGTGCATGCCCACGCAGGCGTGGGCGCCGAATCCCCAGCCGAGGTTGGTCCCCTTGCGGTGCAACGAGAACACCTCGGGCCGCTCGAACTGGGTCTCGTCCATGTTGGCCGACGCGTACAGCAGGACCACTCGCTGGCCCGCACGCAGGACCGAACCATCGATCTCGGTGTCGCGCTGGACAATTCGAGTAAAACCACGCACGGGAGAGGCCAGCCGCACTGCCTCCAGTGCAGCGGCCGGTACCAGATCAGGATTTTCGCGAAGTTCCCGCCACGCGTCGGGATTGGTGCCCAGGCTCCACAGCAGCTGAGCCGACGCGAGGATGGTGGTGTCGAGGCTCGGGCCGATGAAGTCGATCACCATGGCCTTCCTCTCCGCGGCGCTGAGCACACCGTCGTTCCCGGCGGCAAGGACGGAGGCCGCCCAGCGTCCGGGCTTCACGTTGCCCGGGCGTAGCGAATGGATGTAGCGCCACAAGCGCAACGAGGGCGGCACCGCGGTCAGTGTGCGGCGGTTTGTTGGACCAAGTCCGTCGAAGCCGGATCGGGCCCACCTGAGCATGCGGGTGTGGTCCATGTCGACTCCGACCAGGTCGGCGACCACTCGCACGGGAAGGTGCGCGGCGAACTCGGATACCCCGTCGAATTTGTCCCGCTGCAACAGTCGGCGGGTTAGCGCCGACGCCTCGTGCTGCAGCGTCGGATCGACTTCGGCCAGGGCCTTGGCAGACAACGACTGCAAGAGCACCCGCCTGCGGTTGGTGTGTGTCTGGCCGTCGCTGGCCAGTGTGGTGCCCTCCATGAAGGCGTTCGTCAGCCGGTTGGCGGCGACACCTTTGCCGCTGCGGAAAGTCTCGTCGTCCCGCAGCGCCTCGCGGACGTCACGAAAGCGGCCGATGGCCCACATGCGGTGCTTCTGCAGCCACACCGCGGCACCGGCTTCGCGGATCCGCCGGTATGTCTCATGTGGATTCAGCAACGCCTCGCGGCTGTAGAGATCCAGGGCCAGACTCGGCCCCGGGGGCCGAGTCCTGTTCGACAGCATGAGCATTGAGTGACGACCTCGCTGATTGTCGCGACATAGTGACAGCAGCCACGAGGATTGGAGACGTTCCTCCTGGCGCTCTGCCACGATAGCCGGGAATGTGCTAGATCACAATATATAACTTGACTCATGCCACTTAACTGCTTACGCTCCTCCCCTGGCTAGATGACGCCGTAACCACGCAGGGACGCGCTGCTCCCCGGAGCAAGGGCCGATGTCA
>NZ_JAVROT010000237.1:0-3018 GCF_032162605.1 Mycobacterium sp.
GCCTGCCCTGCGCGCCAGCAGGAATCTGGCTGCGAGAGCGCAGCGAATTAGCGTCGACAACGGTCTGACGGCCCGCCCCGTCGGTGGCCGTGCGCAGCAGGACGGGCTCGAGCTGACCGTGATCCTCGATGTATCACTCTCGTCGTAGTCCTGCCCAGAAGCGGTTGATGGTCGCGGCGCCCAGTTGTGGGTCTTGCGTGAACCACCAGTGGCCCAGTCCATCGAGGCCTGCGATCTCAGCGCCGGCGCGGGCGCTTGCGCGGCGACGCTGCTCGTCGGCGGCGTAGTGGTCGTCGCTGGCCATGATCGACAGGCCGGGTCGTGCAGCGGCTCGCTCGAGATTGCGGCCCAGCCGGGCCATGGCCGGCTGGGCGGCGTCACGGTACAAGCGAAGGATGCACTCGCCCATGGCGGCGTTCTGCCCCTCCGCCACACCGAACGCGACGTCTTCGTGCATGCCCTTCTTCACCATTGCCGCAGCACGTTCGGCGACGGGCGGGTCGATCATGGCTGCGATCGCGTCCTCGCCGGCTCCCGGGGTCGCCCACACCTGCACGCGATCGTGCCACTGGTAGTCCTGGTCGAAGAGGCCGATGACGTCGCATACCCAACTGCGCACCAGTTCGGGCCGTGTCATCACGACGTTCACTACGTGGGCACCGCCCCAGTCGTGCCCCACCAGGTGGACCGGGTGTTCGAAGCGCTCCAACTCGGTGACCAGCCAGCGGCGGTACTCCTCCACCGTCGCGGTGAACCGCGGGGGCACGGGGGCGCCGAAACCCGGCGGGGACAGGCGCACGACGGGACCGCGATCGAGGAGCGGAGCCAATGTTTCCCAGACGGCAGCGGTCTCGGGGTTGCCGTGGACGAGGCATACGGTCACGCGTGTCTCCTTTTGCATCAGGCTTCAAATCGGTGGCCGCCGAGGCATCCTCGTCGAAGGTACTCGGGAAATATTTTCAACCCGGACGCCGTTCTTGTCTCTGCGGTGCTTATGTAACGTCGTTCCATAAGAGACCGAACGATCTAGCACCGACTCGAACGTCATTGAACGCAGAGACAGGAACCGCCATGACCAACGTCGTCTTCATCCATGGGCTGTGGATCTCACACACCGCCTGGCAACCGTGGATCGAACGTTTCGCCGCACGAGGCCATCACGCCATCGCCCCAGCATGGCCGGGCGAATACGCCACCACGAAGGAGACGCGCCTCAACCCCAGTGACCAAGCGGGAATTGGGATCGACGAACTGACCGAGTACTTCGCCCACGTCCTTGAACAGTTCGACACTCCACCGGTGGTGATCGGGCACTCCTTCGGCGGCCTCGTCGCCCAAAAGTTGTTGGGACAGAACAAGGCCGCCGCAGCGGTCGCCATCGACCCCGCACCGATCAAGGGCGTCAAGCCGCTCCCCATCGCTCAGCTACGCTCGGCCTTTCCGGTCCTGGGGAACCCCCTCAACAGAGGACGCGCCAAGGCACTGACCCAAGCGCAATGGCGCTACGGTTTCGGTAACGCGTTGGACGTCGCAGAGTCCGATGCCCTCTGGGACCGCTGGTCCATTCCGTCACCGGGCAAGCCGCTGTTCGAAGCCGCGGCTGCGAACTTCTCTCCCGGCTCGCCGGCCAAGGTCGACACCGCCAACAACACGCGGGGGCCGCTGCTGATCACCGCCGGCACGGCAGACCACACCGTGCCCTTCGCGAGCGCGAAGGCCGCCCACGGCCTGTACCGGAAGTCCGACGCCATCACCGACTTCCATGAATTCGAGGGACGCGGACACTCGCTGACCATCGATCACGGATGGCGCGACGTCGCCGACACCACCCTGTCCTGGATGGCCCACCGCGAGGTCGCCGCGCGGGCATGACCAAGCCCCCGGTCCGCCGCCGCACCGCCAGCCATCAGGTCCCGGTCGCGTTACTTCACGCGGCCGAGACCGTGCTGGATCGCGATGGAACCGGCGGCGTGACCGTCCGTGCCGTCGCACACGAGGCCGCGGTTTCACCCATGAGCGTCTACAACAAGTTCGAGAACAAAGATGGCTTGCTCGTCGCATTGGCCATGCGGGCATTGGACCAGCTCGGCAAGGCCATCGACGTACCCAAGGACGTCGAGCCGGTCGAGCGTTTTCGCCAGGCATGCCGACGCTACCGAGAGTTCGCCCTGCACCATCCCGCTCGATACTCACTGATCTTTGGGGCAGGCAGTCCGCTCGAAGACCAGTCGTCCGAGGTGGCGAATTCCGGTCGCATTGTGTTCGCAATCCTGGTCGGACTGATCCGTGCACTGAGAACTCCAGCACGCAAGGATGATTCGGCCGAATCCGCCCAGATCGTCTGGAGCGCACTCCACGGCGCCGTCACCATCGACCAGGCGGGAATCGGCCAGACACCCGACGCCGGAACCACCTTTGAACGCATGCTCGATCTACTCACCAACACCCTCGCAAGCCGTCATTGAGGCCTCGACGGGAGTGGCGAACGGCGGTCCGATCCACGTCATCAGCATGGCCTCGCGAGTCGCTGAGCCCGGCCGCTCGACGCAGTGTCTATCCTCGGCGCATGACCAACCCCGCGCTGCTCGACGCCGGCCACCACACCGGTGTGCGTCCGCGCCGGCAGACACAGGCCAACTGAGCTCGTGGGCGAGTCCATCGAGGACATAGTGGTCATACACACCGACGGCGGGTGCAGACCCAACCCCGGCCCCGGCGGCTGGGGGGCGGTGCTGCGCCAGCGTGAGCACGTCCGCGAGATGTGCGGCGGCGAGTCCGGCGAGACCAGCAACAACCGGATGGAGTTGACCGCGCCGATCATGGCGCTGGAGGCGCTCACCCGAGCTGCGGTGGTTCACCTCTACACCGACAGCACCTATGTCCGGAACGGCATCACCAAGTGGGTGCTTGGCTGGGAGCGCAACGGCTGGAAGACGGCGGCCCGGCAGCCGGTGAAGAATGTCGACCTGTGGCGGCGGCTTCAGGCGGCCTGCTCGCGTCACCAGGTCGAATGGTTCT